>CASEVP010000056.1 GCA_949291345.1 uncultured Ruminococcus sp. | reverse complement strand
TGTCCTGTTCCACCGCTGCCTGTATTTGTACCCTGTTTTCTTCTGGTACATCTTCCGGCGTTACTGTGGTCTTTTCTTTTTCCTGCATTCTGCTTCCTCCATCAGGATCTGTTTGACAATACCAAATGCACACACTGCCGTTCCATAACGGATTTCCTGCCTGGTATGCAATCCATACTGCCAAAGCTCCAGCTTTGCAACAACCTCACGTTCTCCGTACAGAATCCCCACATACACAGTTCCCACAGGTTTTTCCGGCGTTCCGCCGCCGGGACCCGCAAGTCCAGTAACTGATACACACAATTCGGCTTGAGACTGATTACGCAAGCCGCGCACCATCTCTAAAGCCACCTCTGCACTTACCACACCATATCTCGCTATCTGTTCCGGTGTAACCTGCAAAAATTTTATTTTCATCCGTTCTGCATAAGTCACCATTCCAATTTCAAATACACGAGATGCCCCCGGCACAGATGTAATAAGCTGGGACAACAGACCACCAGTACAGCTTTCCGCCGTTGCAATTGTCTGCTGTTGTTCGTCTAATAATTGTACAATATCTGCTATGGTTTTGTCAAGTGTTTTTTTGTAATCTTGATAAATACCATACACTTTTTTGGAATCCAACAAGAAATCTTTCACGTTTTCGACAACACCTTTCCGCAATTTTGCCGGCATCATACCATTGCAGTATACACCAACATTTTGATGCACGAACATTTTATAAAGTACATGATTTTCCCTCAAACACACGCATTGTTGTCTCAGCCACCGCTTTTTCGATCAATAAAGAAAAATCGTACTGGCTCTGTGCTTTTTCCACATCTACTAATGAAGGACGTACTTTGGGATGTCTTGGTGTAAATACGGTACAGCAGTCCTCATAGGGCAGTATTGAAGTTTCAAATGTCCCAATCGACCTTGCCGTTTCCACAATCTCCGTTTTATCCAGACCAATCAGCGGTCGAAATACTGGTATACGGCTTACAGCATCCGTGCACGCCAGCGCCTGCATCGTCTGACTTGCCACCTGACCCACACTTTCTCCAGTAATCAGCGCCAAACAGTTGTCTTTCTCTGCAATTCTCTGGGCAATCTCCATCATTAGGCGGCGCATAATAACCGTAAAGTATTCCTCCGGGCAATGCGCTTTGATCGCCTCTTGAATCTCTGTAAATGGCACGCAAAAAAAAGCAATATTCCCACAGAAAAGTGTTAGTTCCTGGCAAAGGCGCTCTACCTTTTCAAGTGCACGGTCAGACGTATATGGCGGGCTGACATAATGAATCGCTGATATATGGATACCGCGCCTTGCCATACGATAACCAGCTACAGGACTATCAATTCCACCAGACAACAGCAGCAACGCTTTTCCGCTGCTGCCCACAGGCAGACCACCAGCACCTTTCCGATTGGCGCCATGAACAAAGGCGTGCATATCTCTTATTTCGACCATAATCGTCACATCCGGATGGTGCACATCTACCTGTAAGTGGGGATATGCATTTAAAAGAATACCACCCAATTCAGCGCAGATTTCCGGTGATTTCAAAGGAAATGCTTTATCTGCACGCTTGGCTTCTACTTTGAATGTTCTTGCTCCAAGCAATGTCTCCTCCAAATAAGGAACCGCCTTTGCCGTGATATCTGACATTGACTTCTCACAGACACAAGCGCGGCAAAGAGCAGCGATGCCAAACACGCAGCACAAATTTTCCAAAACTTCATCCAAATCAATCCCGTCTGACAAAGGTTCCATATAAATTGTGGACTGTGCCCTTTTCAAACGAAATGCACCAAACTTTTTCAGACGACGGCGCAGGTTTTTCGTTAGAATATCTTCAAAGGTGCCACGATTGAGCCCCTTTAGCGCCATTTCTCCATATTTTGCCAAAATCATTTCTTTTGCCATAAAGCTCTCCTCTATTCTGTTTTCCATCAAACAACAAATCAATGCACCAATGTGTTTTGTGCAATCCGAAGTCCTTCTACCAGTGCCAGAACATCTTCTGTTGTATTTTCTGCACAAAAGCTGATTCGAAGTGCGCTGTCTACCTCATCTCTTTTTGCACCAAATGCCTCTAGTACACCGCTGCTGACGCCCTTGGAGCAAGCAGAACCGCTAGATATATAAATCTGCCGTTTTTCCAGGAAATGCAAAACAATCTCCGAGCGATAGCCCAGCAAAGAAATATTCAATATATAAGGTGACGATCCAGGAATATCTCGCACCAGCACGCCTTCCATTTCCTGCAGCTTTTGAAGCAAAAGATTACGCAGCCCCACAACGTGTGCACAACGCTTTTCTATTGTCGGATACAGTTTTCCTACTGCTGCGCCAAATGCAGCAATCAGAGGAACACTCTCTGTACCCGGACGAATTCCGTTTTCCTGATGACCGCCAAAAAAAAGCGGCTTAATTCGTACACCCTTCCGCACATACAGTGCGCCTACTCCTTTTAAACCATTTACTTTATGTCCGCTGATAGAAATATAATCCGCTTCTAATGTTCTCGTACGAAACGGTACTTTTAAAAAACCTTGCACAGCATCACAATGAGTTATTACTTCCGGAAAATGACGTTTTACTGCACGAAACGTCTCCTCCACTGGCATTCGACAACCATTTTCATTATTCACCAGCATCATACTTATCATAAACGTATCATTGTCTACTTCTTTTAAAAAATCAGATGCACGATATATCCCATCCGCACTTGGATAAACCTTCTTTATTACAAACCCTTGCATCGCAAGTGCTTCTATTGTATTACCAACTGAAGCATGTTCAACGGCACTTACAACAATAGTCTTTCGTTTTCTACCGTATGCTGCCGCACCACCCTGTAAAGCAATCGCATTGCTCTCTGTCGCACCAGACGTAAATAGAATTTCCTGTGGCTTACAGCCTAATGCATGGGCAATCTGTTCTCTTGCACTGTCGATCTCATGCTGCGCCTCAAGCCCCTTGCGATGCAGCGATGATGGATTACCATAATTTTCTAATACACATCGCATCACAGCGGCAGCTGCTTCTGCACATGGCTTTGTCGTCGCTGCATTATCCAAATAGTGTTCCATATGTATTCCTCTTTCTTATCTTCTCAAAATGAAAAGACGACACCACACAAAGATTGTGAGACAGATGTACCGTAGATGTTTGCGTTAAATAATACCTAAAATGTAGTCAATCAAAATGTATTGCCAGGTATTTCCCCAAATACGACAATAACTGCAAGCAAATGGCTTACATTAATAGTAATGCATTCTTTGTACAGTGCTTCCATGATAAATACTATTATAACACAGTCGAACGCATTGTGCAAGAGCCGCAAAAAAAATCGTTAGTGTCAAGCAAAAGTAGGCAAGAAATGATAAAACCATCAAAATGCATAAAATCAGAGGTTCAAATCCGTGAAAGGCTTGTAAGAAGAAATGCTTTTCAGCCATTTCAAATCGGAGGGAATGGAGATATTCTTGACCC
>CASEVP010000055.1 GCA_949291345.1 uncultured Ruminococcus sp. | reverse complement strand
ATCATGGCATCTGAAAAGGTTTTAAAGTTCGTTGAAGATATCAAGGAACTGTCTGTTTTGGAATTGGCTGAATTGGTTGATGCAATTCAGGAAGAATTTGGTGTAACAGCTGCAATTGCAGCTGCTCCAGCTGCAGGCGGTGCTGCAGGCGGTGCTGAAGCTGAAAAGACAGAATTTGATGTAGTTCTGTCCTCCTTTGGTGACGCTAAGATGGCTGTTATTAAGGCTGCTAAGGAAGTTTTAGGTCTGGGTCTGAAGGAAGCTAAGGCTCTCGTTGAAAGTGCTCCGGCTACTATTAAGGAAGCTTGCCCGAAAGCAGATGCTGAGGCTCTAAAGGCAAAGCTGGAAGAAGCAGGCGCAACTATTGAATTGAAGTAATTTTTCGAAAATGAATCATGGGGCATCTCTCTCAGTAGAGATGCCCCATTTTATTTTATGAAACTCCTTATTCAGTTGTCAAATGACATAGTGTAATACAACCATAAAAATCACGCCAGGTACACCAAGAATCATCGATTGTAAAATATGAAGCAAATTTAAAGCAGGTACATACCCGATGAACGAACCTCCGTAATGTACTAACAGCAATGCCAGCAATCCACTTCCTGTTCCTACTACAATTGAACGAATCGGATGCTTTCTGCGTAAATAATATGAAAACATGATTACACCTAGCATTCCCCATATACCCCAGAAAATTGTCTCTTCCATTCTATTTCTCCTTCATTAGGTAAGCAGATACGCCAAAGCCATTAATAGCTTTTTATCACACTGTTCTTCCCCCCCATCTTTAAAAAGCATGACCATCAATGCAATGATAAGAATTGCATCACTGTCCAGCTTTCTAAGTAGATCCGACGGGTGAAATGGCAGCTGCATCATATTACGCTGCTGTGTCGTAGACGCCTTTTGATGTTTCGATTCCGTTTCTTCCGTCCTTTCCTGATGCGGTGTATTGCTTTGGCGTATCTGCACCTTTTCTTTGGCTTTTATTGCCTCATCGCCGATATACGATGGAAAATTTCGTTGTACTTTTGGTTTCCCATATACTTGGCTTTGCATTTCCATTGCTCGACGCTGTGCTTGTTTTCGCATCTGATTTTGTTCTTGCTGCGAGAATCTTGCCATAGTTTTCACCCCCGTTCTTTTAAATAGGCTGTACTTTTACAACAGATCCTGCAGCAAACCATTTTCTTTTACCGCGCTAAATACTGCATACAATTTTAATAATTTTACTGCCTGATCTACCTTTTTTTGCCGCTCCGACTTTAAATGCGGTCGTAGTGCCATGAGCAATTGTGCGTCCGCATCATCTTTTCGCATCATTCCCATCAATTCTTGTACTTTCAAAAGCATTTCAAACGGAAATCCGCTGTCTTCTTCTTTTTCGCCTTCCTCTGCATTGGATGAAGATTCTTTTTCTGTATCTCCTTCCTGTAACATCTGCGCCAGTTCCTGCAACTGTCGGAGGCTTTCGGGATCCGATAAAATTTCTCCCATTTTTCCCAACATATCGTCCATCCCATCTCACCTCTTTCATGTACGGACGACTATGATGCCGCCCATTTTTTCTTATTATTTTCCGGAAATTTTTCGATATAATGCTTGTGCTTGAGGAGAACTAATCAACTTTTCTACCATTTTTGGATTTTTCAATACTTTTTGCAACATAGCTGAATCTTTTGCACTCATATTTTGCAATACTTTATCATATTTTCCCGACTCCAATTCATTTTTCAATTGGTTCGGTGATATTCCCAGTTTCTTGCTAGCCGCCTGCAGCAGGGCATCTACCTGCTTTGGATCCATTTTTTCTCTTTCCATTCAATTATCTCCTTTCTTTGGTGCGATTCCTTCCCTATTTTTTTATATTTTGAAATAATTGTTGTCATATATACAAAGTTGTGTTATAATAAATATGACTTTTATGTGCTTAGGGAGGACCTTATGCGTATTGTTGTTTTTTCAGATACCCATATGAATTATCGCAATTTGGAATATATAGTTCGGCAAAATATAGACGCTCATCTTTTCATTCATTTGGGTGATGGAGAAAGTGAATATACACTTTTACTGCACACCTTTCCTAATATTGCCGATCGATTTCATTATATCAAAGGAAACTGTGACTATAGCTGCGAATATCCTGTCGAAAAAGTCATTGATGCATTCCCCGGACACCGTATTTTTGCCACACATGGACATCGATACTATGTGAAGCACTCATTGGAACATCTGACTCAAGCGGCAAGGGAAAATGGCTGCGATATTGCTCTCTATGGGCATACTCACGAATCCAAAACCACCTACGAAAACGGAATATACATTCTCAATCCAGGAAGTACCTCCTGTCCCAGAGATGGAAATCCACCTTCTTATGGAGTAATTGATATCTCCACTGCCGGCGTGATGTGTAATGTGGTATTTCTAAACCAATATACACATTTCTAATGGATTCCTTTTTCATTCTATGCAGCATCTTATGTGTTTGTGCATTAATCTTGTTAATAAAGGAGTTATCTCATGCAAACCTCTATACTTCGTTCTACAAAATGTGCAGATGAATTGCGCCGCTACCTTTGGGCATTCCTCTTAGGATTCTGTAGTTTATTTCTTGTCCTAATCTTTATTATCATTGCCGACGGCGGCTATTTCATCTATTATGGAGATTATAATTCTCAGCAAATCCCTTTTTACAATCTGGCAAACGATGCTGTCAGAAGCGGCAGTTTTGGCTGGAATTGGTATACAGATCTGGGTGCAAATTTTATTGGCTCTTATTCGTTTTATCTGCTGGGAAGTCCGTTCTTCTGGCTTTCCGTTATTCTTCCACGCAGCTGGGTAACGTTTTCTATGCCCATCCTATTATGCATGAAACATGGAATTGCATCCCTTACTGCATACGCCTTTATCCGTCGATTTGTCAAACGTCCGGAAGCCGCACTCATCGGCGGTCTTTTGTACGCTTTTTCCGGTTTTCAGCTCTTTAATATTTTTTTCAATCATTTTCAAGATGTTACTGCTTTCTTTCCAATAACTCTAATTGCTATGGAGCAATGCATCAACCAAAATCGACATGGTGTTTTTGCGCTTTCTATTGCGCTTATGGGCATCATCAACTACTTCTTTTTTACCGGACAAATTGTATTTTTAATCTTATATTTTATTGTACGATGTTTCTCAAAAGATTTTCATGCAACAATAAAAAAGTTCTTCCTGCTCCTTTTCGAAGCAATCTTAGGCGTTTTAATTGCCTGCGTAATCCTGCTACCCTCCGCATTGGCAATACTAGCGAACACGCGTGTGTCTGAGCATTTGTTTGGAATCGACATGGTAGCATACAGCGATCGTACACGTATCTGGCGGATACTATTGGGATTTTTCATGATCCCAGATGTTCCCGCACGCCCAAATCTATTTTCCTCTAATAATGCAAAATGGGCATCCATTGGCGGATATTTACCCATGTTTTCGATGGCAGGTGTTCTCTCATTTTTAAAACAAAAAAAAGGACACTGGGCAAAAAGACTCACTATTATCTGTGCCATCTGTGCTTGTATTCCTATCCTCAACAGTGCATTTTATGCGTTTAACGGCTCGTATTATGCACGTTGGTACTACATGCCCATTTTAATATTATCACTGATGACTGCCTGCGCTTTGGAAAATAAAAGGATAAAATGGAAATATGGAATCAGTATTAGCGGATTTTTTATGGCATCATTCGGTATTATATCCCTCTTTCCTGTCAAAAATGAAGATGGAGAAACAGAGTGGTTTTCCTTTGCCGAATACCCTCTTCATTTTTACCTTGTACTTGTAATCTGTGCCGCAGGTCTTTTCCTTACAGCGGTATTAATTCGCCGTAGAAATTGTTCCGTTTCCTATCTTAAACCTGCCCTTGCATTGACCACATGTTTTAGCGTAATTTGCACAATGACGGTTGTATATTTTGGCGCATTTCAACCTTCCAGAGCACACACATATATTGATCAGGCAATTGACCCGGAACAGGATATCTCGGTCTTTGTTTCTCAAGATAACTTTTTTCGCATTGATATTTCGGAAAATTGCGACAACTATCCAATGCTGTGGCAGCTCCCCTGCATGCGCACGTTCCACAGCATAGTTCCTGCTTCCATTATGGATTTCTACAGTTCACTCGGTATCACAAGAGATGTCGCTTCACGTGCTGATACTTCTTATTATGCATTAAGAGGACTACTTTCCGTAAAATACTACTATCAACAAGTAAATGTTTCTAAAATTTCTGATGATCTACCTACTGTTGACCTTCCGGGATTTGTATACGATACCACGGAAAACGGATTTTACCGTTTCCAAAATACTGCATACATTCCTATGGGATTCACGTTCGATTCTTATGTTTCCGAAAAAACATGGAATGCCACGTCTACCAACTTGCGTTCCAATATTTTGATGAAAGCACTAATACTCAACGAAGAACAAATCGAAAAATACAAAAACTTGATGTCACCCATTACAGACAACGATATGCGTCTCAGCGAGGACGAATATCTGGAAGAATGTACCAAACGACGTGCTTCTTCATGTGATTCATTTTCTTTCTCTTCAGATGGGTTTCATGCCACAATCACAATGGAAAATCCTAACTTAGTTTTCTTTAGTGTTCCCTATGACAAAGGCTGGCGTGCCACTGTTAATGGTAATCCGGTGGATATCGAACAGGTTGACATCGGCTTTATGGCTGTCCCTGTAGATGCTGGAGAAAATGAAATTGTATTTTCATATCAAACACCCGGACTCCAAACCGGTCTATTCCTTTCGATAACAGGCACTGTCCTGTTCTTGCTATATATAACATGCGGCTTTGTAATACAAAAAAAATACAAAATGCAAAAAAATAGTGAAGATTGTGTACAAATGCAACATCACTCTAAATCAAATCCATCTACAACTGAAACGCAGGTTGTCATAGAAAGAAACGATAAAAAAATTGACAAATAATTCTGACTATAAATAACTAAAAGCAAACTGTAGTATTTCATTTTAGGAGGTTAAAAAATGCATTTACAAGAAAAAACAATTTCCAGTAAACCTTATTATCAAGGCAAAGTTTTTTATGTTACCCAAGATAAGGCACAACTTGAAAGTGGAAATATTGTGCAGCGTGATGTGGTACACCACTCCGGTGGCGTCGGTGTAGTACCTCTTACTTCTCGTAATACCGTTCTTTTGGTAAAACAATTTCGCTATCCTATGCAACAGATCACACTGGAAATTCCTGCCGGAAAATTGGAACCAGGGGAAAATCCAGAAAAATGTGGAAGAAGAGAATTAAAAGAGGAAGTCGGTCGTACTTGCAATACATTTATAACGCTTGGCACGATTTATCCGACACCGGCATATGATACGGAAGTAATACACATTTTCCTAGCACAGGGACTTTCCGAACCACAAGATCAAGAACTGGATGAAGGAGAATTTTTAGACGTAGTAGAGGTGCCTTTAGAACAAATTGTAAGTATGATTATGGCAGGAAAAATTCCCGATGCAAAAAGCCAGATTGCCCTGTTAAAAACCTACTTGCTCTTGCAACAAAAAGAAAAAAACAGTGAAATTGAAAAATGTAAAGGAAACAGTTGATCAATCTTAAAAAACAGACAATACTGCAATCATTTATGAGATAAACATTCTCCTTTGATTGCATATCTATGTGCTCAGCGGCATTCCCTACAAATGTGACAAAATAAAAATGAGTCGCATTTGCGACTCATTTTTTGGATTTCTACTTTATATTCTTTATGCAATTGCAAACGGTTCGACAGTATTGCTCACTGTTTCTGCCTGTGCCTCAGCTTCGGCTAATGCCAAATGTTCATGATATGCTTCTAAAATTTGATCTTCTATCATTTTTCTGGCTGCAACGGATATTGGATGCACTATATCACGAAATACACCATTTTCGTCCTTACGGCTAGGCATAGCGACAAACAATCTTTCGTTCCCCTGTACCACCTTAATATCATGTACCGCTAGCATGTTATCAAATGTAACGGATACCACTGCACGCAGCCTTCCTTCATTGATGATTCTTCTAATTTTGATATCTGTAATCTCCATATGATGACCTCCTCCATTTGTTACGAACGCAAATCATTGATTGCAGCATTCGCTGTTACAGAAACAAATTTTCAATTTCGTAAAAAAAAAGGAGATAGCGTTCCTCACCAGTTGAACGCTTCTCCATTGAATTACGTTATTTATTAGTATACACTTTAAATTTGAATATTACAATAAAGAAATGAGTGATTTTTTTGAACAATGAGACTTTAATGAAAAAAAAACATATCCACTTTATTGGAATCGGCGGAAGTGGCATGTACCCTCTTGCACAAATTCTGCATTCCAGAGGATTTTATCTCACCGGTTCGGATAACAATGAAACCGAAACGCTTCAGGCCGTCAGAGACATGGGTATTCCTGTTTATCTAGGGCAGCGTGCTGAAAACATCGAAGGTGCAGATCTGATTGTTCACACTGCTGCAATCATGGCCGATAATCCAGAGCTGATTGCTGCAAAGGCAAGCGGAGTGCCGGTTCTGGAACGAAGCGAACTGCTGGGAATTGTCACAAGCTGGTTTGATAATGCCATCTGTGTTGCCGGTACACACGGCAAAACCACCACCACATCGATGATAACACAAATTATTTATACTGCCGGCATCGATCTATCAGCATTTATTGGCGGTAAACTCCCCTGCATCCACGGAAGCGGCAGATATGGATCCAGCGATATTATGACATGCGAAGCATGTGAATTTGTTGACACCTTTTTGAAACTCTATCCAGATATTGCAGTTCTTCTCAACATTGATGCAGACCATCTAGATTATTTTGGCACAGTGGACAATATCATTGCTTCATTTCATAAATTTGCTGCGCGAACAACAAAAGCCGTAATCTACAACGGCAGTGATGGAAATACCTGTCGGGCAATGGACGGGATATCTGGTAAAGAACGAATTACGTTTGGAAACACATCGGATTGCGACTATTATCCTACCGATATTCGACATGTTTCCGGTATGGAAACACATTTTCATTTAATGCATCATAACACAGACCTGGGCGAAATTGTCCTCCACGTTGCAGGTGAACACAACGTACTAAATGCAACAGCTGCTGCTGCGGCAGCAATGTATGTAGGAGTTTCGTTTGAGAATGTTGCAAAAGGGCTGTCTGAATTCCGGGGTGCTGGGAGACGGTTTGAAAAAAAAGGAGAAGTCAACGGCATTACTCTGGTAGACGATTATGCACACCATCCCACAGAACTAACTGCCACACTCAAAGCAGCTATGGCAATGCCATTTCGCAAAGTGTGGGCAGTATTTCAACCATTCACATTTTCAAGAACTGCAATGTTGCTAGATGAATTTGCACAGGCACTTTCTATTCCAGATTGCACTATCTTGACTGACATTATGGGTTCCAGGGAAAAAAACACATACAATATTTTTTCCCGGCAGTTAGGCGAAAAGATTCCCGGCGCAATTTGGTTTCCCCAAGACGAGTCAAATCCAGAAACAACAGATACACGAAAATATGAAAATTTCAAACAAGTCTGCCAATATGTCTGTGACCATGCATCTGCTGGAGATCTCGTCATTACGCTGGGATGCGGGGATGTTAACAAGGTAAACAAAATGATCCTACAGGAATTACAAAAACGCTATGAAATGTAAAAAAAAGTACAAATCGATTTTTTTATAAAAAAATTGCAAAAAGCCTTTTCTTTCCACAAAAAATGTTGTATAATAAAATGAACGGCTTTTATAAAATTAGGCCGGATTATATGCTGAAAGGAAATCATGCTTATGCTGAATAAAGTCAAAGTTGTGATCTGCGGCAAAGACTTCACATTGCAAACTGCAGAATCGTCCAATTACGTTTTTGGACTGGCACGAACACTGGAATCCCGCATCACCGAGATTACTGATGCCAACAGCAGTGCCTCTCCTTTTACTGCTGCAATTATGGTAGGTCTTGCCGCTTTAGATGATTTGAATAAATCCAATGCCAAATTGGACAATCTGAGAGAACAGGCGAAGGAATATGTGGATGAAGCTGGAAAAACACGTCTTGAACGAGATGCGGCATTACAGCAAGTACAAAGTTTGCAATCTAAAATAAATGCACTGGAGCAGGAACTCCGTGAGAAGACTGCCAAATGAGATATCCTGAAATACTGGCACCTGCCGGGTCTATGGAGTCTGTTATTGCTGCACTTCGCTGCGGCGCAGACGCTGTTTATTTGGGTGGAAAATCATTTTCTGCCAGAAATCGTGCAACTAACTTCACCCTTTCCGAATTGCAAGAGGCTGCGGCACTGTGTCATCTTTACGATGCAAAATTATACCTTACTGTCAACACAATCATCTTTCAAAATGAATTCTCTAAAATGGAGGCATTTGTAAAAGATGCAGCATCTGCCGGAGTGGATGCTCTGTTGCTTCAGGACATTGGCGTTGTGCACTTCATCCGGAATATATTGCCCGATATGCCGCTCCACGCCTCTACACAGATGACAATTCATACACGGGAAGGAGCGTTATGGGCAAAGGAACAAGGATTTTCACGTGTTGTGGTTTCAAGAGAACTTTCTCGAGCAGAAGTCGCTAAGATTTGTCAATGCGATATTGAAGTGGAACAATTTGTACATGGCGCACTTTGTATGAGTGTTTCTGGGCAATGTAGTCTTTCTGCTGTGATTGGCTCAAGAAGTGCCAATCGTGGCAGATGTGCCCAAGCATGCAGACTGCCCTTCTCTGCTGTAGGGAAAAACGGTATCTATGCACTTTCTCTTAAAGATCTGTGCCTCGTACCATATGTATCACAAATGATACAAGATGGCA
>CASEVP010000054.1 GCA_949291345.1 uncultured Ruminococcus sp. | reverse complement strand
TTTCATCTTTTTTCTTTTTACCGGATTTCGTGGAGTCTACGGATGCTGTTTTTTTCGCCTTTTTGACAGCATCTTCCTGCCCGGCGTTTTTCTCGATATCAGCCATTATTTAGACCCCCATTACTTCTTCTCTCTGTGCAGCGTATGCTTCCGGCAGAATTTGCAGTGTTTGTTCATTTCAATCCGTTCGGGATTGTTCCGCTTATTCTTTTTGGTCACATAGTTGCGGCGCTTGCATTCTGTACAAGCCAGTGTTACTTTCACTCTCATGATCGGCACCTCCTGCTCGTTTACTTCTTCCGATTTGCGGAAGCCGGATTGTCTTAATGGTTATAAGCATCCGGATCATTTGCCTCCCTCTGAACGCATGTGAAGACAGCACAAAAAAACGGGACGATCTGACCCGAATTCGCACAAAAAAATAACCTCCATGCGAAGAGGTATATTTAGTATACCATACTTGTCTACAGATGTCAAGGGATTTTCAAAAATAATCCTAAAATTTGCAGAATAAGGCGGCAATATGTTTTTTTACAAAAAGCCCTTGCAGATTTTTGTGAAATATGATAAAATAATATAGGTCTTCATATCAGATTGCGGTTTGCTGGAGGAAAAAATAGATAACCTTGGTGTAAAAAGAATACAGCAGTTCTAAAATGGTATGTGAAACGGATATACATATTATATGTGATAAGGATTGTAGAAATAAGATTTTAGTAAATAAATGTTGTATACAATTCGAGTAATGACTAGAGCAAACAGAAAAGGAGTTATGAAATTATGGCAAAAATTAAAGTTGCAGTGTTATTCGGTGGTGTTTCAAGTGAACATGATGTCTCATTAATTTCGGCAGAAAACGTAATTCGCAGTATTCCGAAAGATAAGTATGAAGTGCTTTGTGTGGGAATCACGAAAAAAGGACGCTGGTTGTATTTCCCAGGTGATGTTTCTGAAATATCCACTGGAGCATGGGAACAGAATCCAGATTGTACTGCCGCAATTTTATCGCCAGATCCATTGCATGGAGGAATCATTACCATTGAAGGCGGCGAAACCTATGTTAAAAAGGTCGATGTTGTGTTCCCTGTTTTGCATGGTAGAAATGGTGAAGACGGCCGATTGCAGGGAATTCTGGAAATGGCAAGGATTCCATATGTTGGGTGCGATGTGCTCAGCAGTGCGATTTGCATGGACAAGGAAATGACGCATACTATTTTAGATTATAATGGAATCCAGACAGCCAAATGGGCGTGTGTTCATCAGCGTGAATTAAATAAACTTGATGATAAGTGTGTTGCAATTGCAGAAACATTGGGATTTCCGCTTTTTGTTAAACCTGCAAATGCAGGTTCTTCTGTCGGCGTCAATAAGGCGACGGATTTAGAATCGCTGAAAGATGCTGTACAGATTGCTTTTACCCATGATGAAAAGGTTATCATTGAAGAATTTATTGAAGGCAGGGAATTAGAAGTTGCTGTATTTGGCTATGATGCGCCTTTTGCATCCTATGTGGGAGAGATTGAACCAGCAGCAGAATTTTACGATTATGATGATAAATATGTTAACGGGACTTCCAAATTGTATATTCCCGCAAGGATTGCAGAGAAAGAATCGGATTTGATCCGCAGTATTGCAGTGCGTGCCTATAAATTGCTTGGCTGCCGTGGTTTGTCTAGAGTGGATTTCTTTCTTTCAGCGGATGGTACAGTTATTTTGAATGAGGTTAATACAATGCCAGGATTTACGAGCATTAGTATGTATCCGAAATTGATGGAACATCTGGGCATGAAACAAGAGTATTTGGTCGATAAGTTGATTGAACAAGCGCTGGATAATGCCATAAGAACCTATTGAGTGGCAATCAAGTTATTGGAAAGGAGATTCCGTATTTAAGGAACATAGATGTGGCTGGGCGTAGCATGTGGTGTTTCGGTAGTCGTGATTGCTATGTGACCTTAGAATAATAACGGAAGATTGGGCGTATGAAAAATGATGCCATAGGTGTATTTGATTCTGGTATGGGTGGGCTTACAACGGTAAAGGAATTGAATGCATTGTTGCCGAAAGAAAATATTATTTATTTTGGAGATACAGCACGAATTCCTTATGGAAGCAGAAGTTCTGAAACGGTAATGCAGTATGCGAAGGAAGATGTGGCATTTTTACGAACACATGCGGTAAAAATGATCATTGCAGCGTGTGGCACGGTAAGTTCGATCGTTGGCGAACAGCCTTTTGTAACAGATTTGCCATTCACAGGGGTTGTGATTCCGGCTGTAAAAGCAGCGTGTGATATTACAACAAATAAAAAAATTGGTGTGATAGGGACTCCAACAACAGTTAAAAGCGGTAGCTACGAAAGAGCAATCCGAAAATGCTGTCCGGACATTGTGGTGACAGCTAAAGCTTGTCCTTTGTTTGTGCATTTGGTGGAAAATGGCTATACAGATTTTAATAACCCGGTTACACGTCTTGTTGCAGAAGAATATCTTGAACCGGTTCGAAAAGCAGGCGTCGATACTTTGATACTGGGATGTACACACTACCCGGTAATAAAGGATATTATTGCAGATTATATGGGACCGAATGTGCATTTAATCTCTCCGGGCGTGGAAGCAGCCAAATATGCCCGTAACTGTCTGACAGAAAAGAATCTTTTGGCAGACCGGATTGAAAAAGGAGAAAACATCTATTATGTCAGTGACAGTACTGAAATGTTTATTGAGAATGCCGGAAATTTTTTGCATCAGGATGTAGATGGCAAAGTTTTTCGGTGCAGTTTATAAAAGAGGAGAATGGCAAAATGGAGCCGGTAATTATTACCATGAGAAGCCAACAAACAACAATGGATGATGACGAGAAAACAGAATTGGTGACGACGGGGACACTTACAAACGAAAAGGGTACGATAATATTATCGTATGAAGATACAGATGCTACCGGCTTTGCAGGGTCTAAAACGACGATTTGTATTGCGAGTGATTCGCTGGTGACGATTCTGCGTACAGGAACTACGAATTCAAATTTAACATTGGAACTTGGAAACAAACATTTTTGCTTGTACGAAACCCCCTTTGGTAGTGTTACGCTGGGGGTGGAAGCGAAAAATATCACCCATGAAGTTGATGCATCTGGAGGAAAGATGCATATGGAATATACCGTTGATATCAGTGGTTCGTTTTTGTCGGAAAATACGATTGAAATGGAATGGAAAGAAATGAACCAAGATGTACAGGAAATGGCATAAATAGAAGAGATAAAAGCAGAAAGGAACGATTAAAGAACATGGCAGATTGTATGAAGAAGGCATCGGAAATGCTGCGGCAAGTAATTTTAGACGGACTGGGAAGATTGGTTGCGGAAGAAAAGATTCCGGCCGAACCAATTCCGGATTTTATAGTGGAGGTGCCGGCGGATAAATCCCATGGTGATTTTGCGACAAATGTTGCAATGGTAAGTGCTAGGACATTCCGCATGGCACCAAGAAAAATTGCCGAATTGCTTTTGGAGGATATTTCATTGCAGGGTACAGTATTTGAACGAGCTGAAATTGCTGG
>CASEVP010000053.1 GCA_949291345.1 uncultured Ruminococcus sp. | reverse complement strand
GTCATGGCATCATCCAATGTAGGTGGATTATCTGGTGCATTTATTCCAGTCTCAGAAGATGCGGGAATGATTGATGCCGCTGTGGATGGAACGCTGTCACTTAATAAGCTAGAAGCCATGACTGCGGTATGTTCTGTTGGATTGGATATGATTGCGATTCCAGGTAATGTTGCACCTTCTACAATCTCTGCGATTATTGCTGATGAAATGGCGATAGGTATGGTCAACAATAAAACTACGGCTGTACGATTGATTCCTGCAATTGGACTAAAGGAAGGTCAAATGTTACAGTTTGGTGGATTGTTTGGTAGTGCACCTGTGATGCCAGTAAGCCAAAAATCTTCTGCAAAGTTTATTGCACGCGGTGGAAGAATTCCAGCCCCAATGCATAGTATCAAGAACTAATATGTCGAGACAAATGATTTTAACAGATGTGACGATCATTGGCGGCGGTGCTTCAGGCCTCGCCGCCGCTATTGCAATTAAACAATTGGATGCAAATCTTTCTGTATGTATAATAGAAAAAAATAATCGAGTTGGAAAAAAAATACTTGCAACAGGTAACGGAAGATGCAACCTAGGAAATATTAATTTTAAGCAAATGAACCGATATCATGGATCGTGCACCAAATACATGCCTCAAGTATTTAACCATTCATCGGATACTATTGATTTTTTTCGTAAGTTGGGGTTATGTTGCAGGTGCGATAATAGCGGTAGAATATATCCGAACAGCAATCAATCATCATCTGTATTAGATGCACTGCGTTTAACAATTGAACAACTTGGGGTGAAAGTATACTGTAATACCATTGTTAATGAATTCTCAAGAACTGATATCGGATTTTTAATACAGACCAATACATTTGATGTACAATCTCGAGCGGTCATCGTTGCATGTGGTGGAAAAGCTTCACCAAAAACGGGATCAAACGGAGATTTCATTTTTTTTCTAAAAAAAATGGGACACTCTTTGACAAATATGAAACCTGCACTTGTACCTTTTCTTACCAAACAAGAACTGATTCGTTCTCTAAAAGGAATTCGAGTACATGTTTCTGTCTCTGCATTAGATGAAAAGAAAATGGTTATTGCAAAAGAGGTAGGAGAAATGCAATTTACTGATCGTACTATCTCTGGCATATGTGTAATGAACTTATCTGCTAATACTGAACCCACAATAAAATGGATTTCTTGCAATTTTCTTCCTGAATACACTCATGAGCAAACAATTAATTTATTATGGGAATTATACGCATTACGTGCTCAATGGCGCTTGGATGATTGGTTAACTGGTTTGTTTCCAAAGAAATTAGCAATGTTTTTGATACGAACCAGTGAAATATCATTACCGTTTGATTCCTTTGTTTATCAACTTACTCCTCCTGCATTAGAACGTGTTTCAGCTATGTTACAAAATTGTTGTTTTCCTGTAATATCACGTGGCTCATGGCAAGAAGCACAAGTGACAATGGGCGGTGTATCTGCCGATGAAATAGAAAACACACTGCAGTCACGGATACTAAAAGGCCTCTTTTTTTCTGGAGAGATATTGGATTTGCATGGAGACTGTGGAGGATATAATTTAGAATGGGCATGGCATTCAGGTCAATATGCCGCAAAAAATGCAGTTATATATGTGCAAAAGGAAAAAGGAGAATGGCATGATTAAACTTGTAAATGTATCTGTTTCATTTGACGCAACACATGTGAAGATTAAAGATATCATTGCAAAAAAACTACATATTAGAAAAGAAGACATCTTGAATTACAAATTGTTTAGAAAATCCATTGACGCAAGGAAAAAACCGATAATTATGCAGGTTTTGACAATTCTTGTTTCTGTAAAAGATGAGGAAAATATATTAAGTAGATGTAAAAATGACATAAACGTACAAAAATATAACCATTACGAATATAATATTTCTATTTGTCCAATTGGAAAACATAGGCGCCCTGTTGTTGTAGGTTTTGGTCCAGCGGGAATGTTTGCAGCATATTATCTAGCAAAATCAGGATTACGTCCGATTGTATTAGAAAAAGGTTCGTCAGTAGAAGAACGGCAGAAAATTGTAGAGACATTCTGGAAAACTGGAAAATTAAATCCAAACTGCAATGTACAATTTGGCGAAGGGGGAGCGGGCACTTTTTCTGATGGTAAATTGACAACAGGTATTAAAGATTTCAGAATTCGCTATGTTCTTGAAACTTTTGTAAAATTCGGTGCACCAGAAGAAATTTTATATCTTGCGAAACCGCATATTGGGACAGATCTTTTGATCAATGTCGTTCGAAATGTGAGAAAGGAAATTCAAAGATTAGGCGGAGAAATCATTTTTCATGCCAATTTTAAGGATTACCGCCAAATCGACAAACAAATTGATGCTGTCATATATGAAAAAAATGAAAATATATATGAACTCCAAACTAATGTATGTATTTTATCAATTGGACATAGTGCAAGAGATACATTTTCAATGTTGTATAAAAAAGGCATTTATCTTGAGCAAAAAAATTTTGCAGTTGGTGTTCGAATTGAACACCCACAAGCATTTATTGATAAGGCGATGTACGGAAGGTTATCTGATCCGCCTAATTTGCCAGTTGCGGATTATAAAATTGCTGTCCATCTTCCAAATGGACATAGTTTATACACATTTTGCATGTGTCCTGGTGGGGAAGTGGTTGCAGCGTCATCCGAAAAAAATAGATTAGTCGTCAATGGTATGAGTTATTATAAGAGAAGTGGGAAAAATGCCAATAGTGCACTGTTAGTTGGTGTATCTCCAAAGGAATTCAACTGTACACATCCACTCGCTGGAATACAACTGCAACGTCAATTGGAAGAAAATGCATTTATTGCCGGTGGCAGTACATATGCAGCACCAATATGTTGTGTAGGAGATTTTTTAGAAAACAAAATTTCAAAAAAACTAGGAACAGTTAAGCCAACGTATCCTTTAGGTACGACATTTGCATCTCCTGATTCGTATCTTCCCAAATTTGTAGTACAAACACTACGCCTTGGTATTGTTGCAATTGATAAAAAAATTCAGGGTTTTGCAATGGCTGATGCGGTATTGACTGGTGTAGAAAGTCGAAGTTCATCTCCAGTACGAATTGTTCGTAATAATAAATTTGAATCAGTATCTGTAAAGGGATTATTTCCGTGCGGTGAAGGTGCAGGATATGCGGGGGGAATTACATCAGCAGCAGTGGACGGTTTACGATGTGCCGAACAAGCAAAGGCGTTTTTTATATAATACCATAAATGGATTAAGATGGATTTTTCATTTTTCCAATTGCACCAAATACAAATTTGGTGCAATTGGAAGGGCTTTTTAAGGGAGAATAATTATGCGTATTGATCGTACAGATTGCCCAGAGTTTTTTTTAGATTATATTTTATATATCACTGTTACAAAATCGCTTTCTAAACGTACTGTACAAGAATATTATCTTGATATCCGTTTATTTTTAAAGTATTTGCGTATGATGAATGATTCAAAATATCAGAATATTTCAAATTTACATGAGATCCCAATACAAGATATGCATATTTCAGAAATTCAGAAAGTTGGCTTACAGGATCTATATAATTATTTATATTATGTGACCGAAGAGCGTGAAAACCATGATCGAGCACGTGGCAGAAAAGTTTCTGCACTTCGCAGCTTTTTTAGTTATTTGACTCATAATAAGAATTTGCTGCAAATAGATCCAACAGAACGGCTTGAGCTACCCTCACCAAAAAAAACGCTTCCGCGATATCTCACACTCGAGCAAAGTCAACATTTATTACAATCTATTGATTCATCTTTTCCTGAACGAGATTATTGTATCATTACGTTTTTTTTAAACTGTGGCATTCGGTTAAGTGAACTTGTTGAATTGAATTTAAATGATATAAATTTTAACGAGAAGAAAATGCGAGTTCTTGGAAAGGGCAACAAAGAACGTATGGTATATTTAAATGAAGCATGTATGAATGCATTAGAGGCGTATTTAGCTGTAAGGGAGTTGCCAGATGGATCAGAAGAAAAAGCTGTATTTCTTAGCAAAAGGCATACTAGGATCAGTAAGAGAAGAGTGCAGCAAATTGTAGAGAATGCTTTACAGCAAGCTGATTTGAGCGGTCAGGGGTATTCAACCCATAAATTGAGACACACTGCCGCTACCTTAATGTATCAATATGGAAATGTAGATGCCTTAACATTAAAAGAAGTGCTTGGACATGCCAGCACTTCAACAACTGAAATCTATACTCATTTATCAAACCAAATTTTAAAAAAAGCTACTGATAGTTCTCCGCTAGCACATTTTGAAAAAAAAGAAAAAAAAGAAGAGCAATAATAATGAACTACCCCAAATTGTGCAGACAGACAAAAAAGATGTGTATGGTAAAAAATATAAAAATTTAAGCAACATACTGACTTCGTTATTTTATTTGTTTTTTTCTTTCCAATTACGATACCAAGATAAATCTTTTATATCTGCTTCTTTTCCACAGACACGACATGTTTTTCTACGGTGAGTTATTGGTATAGTTCGAAATTGCATATATAAGCCATCAAATGTAAGTATTTTTCCCACTAACAATGATTCCATATCTAATATATATTTTATCGATTCTATTGCCTGAAGTGAACCGATTACTCCCGCAACAGCACCTAAAACTGGAATAGGAAAATCTGATATATTCTTTGGAATATCCTCAAAAATACATCGATAACATGGTCCCTTTGAAGGAATATATGTAAATAACTGTCCTTTAAATCCATGAATTCCGCCATGGACATATGGTTTCTTTGCAAGTACACATGCATCATTGATTAGAAATTTATTTTCAAATCTGTCGGTTGCATCAACTATTATATCGTATTCTTTAATCAATGATAAAATATTTGTATCATCTACAGAAAATGGGAATGTTTGAATAATCACGTTAGAATTCAATTTTTCTAATGCGATTTTTGCTGAATGCACTTTTTTTTGCGCAAGTGTTTCTTCACTATGCAATATCTGCCGTTGCAAATTAGAAATTTCAACTATGTCTCCATCTGCAATACCAATTGTTCCTATGCCTGCTGCGCAAAG
>CASEVP010000052.1 GCA_949291345.1 uncultured Ruminococcus sp. | reverse complement strand
CGCAATATAATGTATGAAACAAATTGTCCAAGCCGTGCAGTTTTCACTGCAAAAAATCCCTTCATTATAGACACAATTTTTTTCACCTATTTGTTGCATATATGTCAGCTTTTCTGGATATTTGTATACTTGCACAATTTTTTTGCTTTAAATTTATGCAATACCCCTCCATTTTTGAATTTCTACCCTTCTTTTACAAAAAACCATTCCATTTCTAAGAATTTTATGTTATAATAAAGGAAACACTGTTTCCATAAGCAAAGTGAATATTGCATGCATTCAGGAACGTTTAATATACTATATAAAATATGCAAACTTGATGTGTGCCAAGCCATCAGGCGAATGGATCGGTGATTCCGAAATAAATATAAAAAAGCTGTGCATTCACTGTCGCAACTCTAATGGCTGTGATGTTGTATGCTCTTTCAATGCACGCTGTACACATCAAAGGTGGTTTTTCATGAACAAATACAAAAAATTAGCATCCAACACCATTGTTTTTGCCATTGGTTCTTTTGGCTCAAAAATACTATTGCTGCTGCTCACCCGTCTCTACACAGGAAACATTAATCCCGGCGATAACAGCACCAAAGAACTTTTGGAATTAACAGCAAATTTTCTTATTCCCATCATCACTTTTTCTATTGCTGACGCTGTTATCCGCTATGGTATTGATAAAAATTTTGATAATCACAAGGTCTTTACTTCTGCTTGTGTGGCAGAAGCGGGTGGCATCGTCGTTCTGCTGCTGCTATCTCCTATGCTGCAATTGCTTCCATACACAGAGGGATATGTGATATTACTAGTCATCTATTGTATCACCTCTGGATTCCGGCAAATTGCCTCTCAATTTGTCCGTGCCAGAGGATTTGTTCGACTCTTTGCCATAGATGGAATTATGGCAACATTAACACTATTTATCTTTAATGTTACATTCATAGCCGGATTTCACATGGGTGTCACTGGATTTATGATCTCCGTTATCCTCTCCGATTTCTTATCCGGTCTCTTCTTATGGACTGTGGCTGGTTTGCATAAGTTCTTCCGCCTGCGCTATTTAGATAAAAAAGTCCTGCAAACTATGATACGCTTTTCTGTTCCATTGATTCCTTCTGCCCTGCTATGGCTGGTCACAGGATTTTCGGATCGTTTATTTATCCGGTATATGCCCGGTCCAGACGGACTAGTCGGAGAAACCGCCGCAGGCATCTATGGAGTTTCTTCAAAAATTCCCAATCTAATTTCCACCATCTCCACCATTTTTTTTCAAGCATGGAATATGTCTGCCATTGAAGAAAACAATTCTAAAGACAGAAGCCGATTTTATCACAGAGTTTTTGAAGCATATCAATCCTTTATGTTCATTGCCAGTGCAGCACTCATTGTATTTGTAAAACCATTATCCAATATTCTCATCAATTCTTCAGTCTATTCTGAATATGCTGCTGCATACCGTTATACACCTGTTCTAATCGTTGCAGTATTGATGATGTGCTTCAATCAATTCCTTAGCAGTGTATATTCGGCAACACAGCACACCACACATTCTTTCTGGACAAGTCTTATCGCAGCTGTGATCAATATTGTTCTCAACATTATTTTAATTTACAAAATGGGTATCATGGGAGCGGCCATTGTCACTTTTATCAGCTATTTTGTCTGCTACTGCATTCGCATTGTAGATGCCAGAAAATATGTGCCTTTTGCAGTCAACCATGCAAAATTTGCAGCAAATACCGCAATTCTATTCTTACTTGGTATTGTTGTCGTTGAGGAACCGCCGCTTTGGATCCTCATTCTCGCCATCGGCTTTGTTTTTATGATCATTTACAATTTTGGAGCAGTTACCCAAACCCTAGCCCAGTTGAAACGGCACAGATAGCCACACACAGATTACAAATTTTATGAAAGGATGATTCACTATGGCAACACCGCACAACGCCGCAAATATTGATGATATCGCAAAAACCGTCTTGATGCCCGGGGATCCGCTTCGTGCCAAGTTCATTGCAGAAAATTTTCTAGACAATCCCATTTGCTACAACACCGTTCGTGGAATGTATGGTTACACTGGCACATATAAAGGCGTTCCAGTTTCTGTTCAAGGCAGCGGCATGGGTATGCCTTCTATTGGCATCTATTCGTATGAACTATTTCATATATATGGCATCAATCGGATTATCCGTGTAGGAACTGCTGGAGGTGTCGCAAACCACATAAAGCTGCGGGATATTGTTCTAGGACAAGCGGCATGTACCGACTCCAACTATGCCGCTCAGTATCATCTCCCCGGTACCTATGCACCCATTGCTTCCTTTTCACTACTCCGTAAAGCAGCAGATATTGCTGAAACAATGCACATTCCAATACATGTAGGAAATCTGCTTTCCACCGATGTATTCTATAGCACTCCCAGTCCTCTGCCGCAATGGGCAGAAATGGGTGTTCTTGCCACAGAAATGGAAACTGCTGCTCTATACATGAATGCAGCAAAAGCCGGCAGAGAAGCGCTTTGTATTGTCACTGTGTCAGACTGCCCACTACGGGGAGAAAGCACTACAGCAAACGAACGACAAACTTCTTTTACTGATATGATGCGTATTGCACTGGAAACTGCTATTAGGTAAATAGATATGATACAAAAAATTCTTTATCATTCTCCTCTTGGCACTTTATATCTCGAAGCTGATAGCAAAGGGATTACAAAGACAACGTTTGATATACCAGTAACAAACGACCAGATATACTATAATACGAATAGCAACGATCCTATTCTAACAAAAGCCACACAATGGCTAAATAGTTATTTCAAAGGAAAGGATCCCGGGATTATACCACCTCTGCACCCACAGGGAACCTCATTTCAACGGCGCACTTGGCAACTTGTTACCGGCATTCCCTATGGGTACACCGCAAGCTACGGCACCATTGCCGAGCAACTCGCTGCAGAAAAAGGCATTTTTAAAATGTCTGCCCAAGCGGTAGGTGGCGCAGTAAAGCGCAATCCCATTGCTATTTTTATTCCTTGTCATAGGGTGGTTGCAGCTAACGGCATAGGAGGCTACTTTTCTCACATAGAACGAAAAATTGCTCTTTTGACCCTTGAAGGCGTTGATATGCGTCCCTTTCTTCCCCGCACTTTATGACAAGAAAACCAAAACAGTTGCGCATAAAAACCGCTTACCTGTTTTACACATATTATCCTTGCAATTTTTTTACTTATTATACAAAATTCTTGAAATTGATTTCATTAACGAAACCTATGGACAATTTTTATAGATATCGGTTTACCAAAATAAAAAAAGGCGTGCTATAAGCACGCCTTTTTGTCAAATAAATGATTTTCCTAAAACGCTATGTACACGTTTTATTCTACTTTTATTGGCTCTCATCGTCATAAAATTCTGGCTCTTCGCCGTAATCGGTAAACTCCTCCAGATAGTATTCTGATAACATTTCCTTGGCATCGTCATTGCCATGCTCAGCCGCCATATGCAGCCATTCTTGTGCAATTTCCTCGTCCTGTTCAACGCCAGTTCCATGATAATAACAGTACCCCAGCATATACATTGCACCGTCATGACCCTGCTGTGCTGCCTTTTCAAAATATGCAACCGCTCGTTCATCCTCTTTACCGCCATCTCCAACATAGAGCAAAATACCTATCATATACTGAGCATTCTCATTTTGCTGCATTGCTGCCTGACAAAACCACGCAAGTGCAGTTTCACGATCTTCTTCCTCATCAAAATAATACATACCTATTGCGCACTGAGCATCGGACATATTCAGCTCTGCCGCCCGATGAAACAACATCAATGCTTTTTCCATATTTTCTTCTACTCCGTCTCCATCTTGATAACAAGTTCCCAATGCAAACAATGCATGTGGATTTTCCTGCTCAGCCGATTTTTCAAGCCAATTTATGCACTGCTCCAGGTCAGAATCGATGCCTATACCAAACCGATAACAACTGCCTAATTGAAACTGTGCTTCACTATCTCCGGCATATGCTGCCTCCCGGAAATAAGCAACTGCACGTTTTTCATCCTTTTCCACACCGTTTCCATCTAGATAACAGAGTCCCAACTGACACTTGGAAGCCATATTTCCCTGCTCTGCCGCTTTACAAAACCATAAAAATGCCTCTTTCTCCTCTTTTTCTGTTGGCTCTTCCCGATAAAACAAACACATTCCCAGTGCATGCATTGCATCACCATATCCTTGATTTGCTGATTTTTCCAGCCATTCTTGAGCTATGGCATCATTTTGTTCTACGCCCCTGCCAAAATAATAGCATGTCCCCAACAAATACTGCGCAATAGGAATTTCTTTTTCTGCCGCTTTCCGATACCAGATCACTGCTTCTTTTTCATTTTTTTCTATGCCATACCCATTAAAATAACAATCTGCCAGATTATATTCCGCAGCAGGTACACCTTCTTGTGCCGCCTTTTGAAAGCAAATAAATGCCTTTTGATGATCTGCTTTCACGCCGATACCGTCCATATAGCATCGACCCAACATGTTATATGCCTCCATCTCGTCCTTATCTGCTGCTTTTTGAAAAAATTCCACCGCTTTTTCCGCGTTCTTCTCCACGCCAATCCCTGATAGATAACAAGTACCCAATCGAAAAATTGCTTCTGCATGTTCCAGCTCTGCTGCCTTTTCCAGCCATTGCACGCCTTTTTTCTCATCACATGCAATTACATCTCCGTTTAGATAAAGCATACCCATCGTGAATGCGGCATCTGCATTTTCTGCCTCTGCCGCATTAGACAAAAGTGCAACCACTTCTTCCATATGTGTCGTATTATCTGTATCCAAATAGTAATTTGCCAATTGAAACATTGCTCCAGAATGTTGCTGCTCTATCGCCTTATACAGATATGACAATCCTTTTTCTTCATCTGCCTCTGTACCAGTTCCGTATAACAGGCACATTCCGGCAAAATACTCAGCGTCTGCAATTCCAGTATCTGCAGCACGCTGTATCCACAAAAATCCTTCTTCTAAATTTTTATTCGTACCAATGCCAAAATAAAAACAACGTCCGGTTTCATACATTGCCTGTGGAAAACCACTCAATCCCGAAGCCTGAAGCAACAGAAATCCCTTGCGTATCATTTCTTTATCCTGTTCTCGGTTTACCAGATACATTCCCAAAAAGAATTCCGCTTCATGGTTATGCTGCATTGCCGCCTTTTGAAACCAGTCAATAGCTGCCTGTGTATCCTGTTCCTGATATGGCTCTTTCCCATACAAACAGTACATGCCCATCAAACACTGTGCTTCATGATACCCTTTTTCCGCAGACTGTTCAAGTCGTTTCATGGCAAGTGCAATATTCGGTTCCGTTCCCACGCCGTCAAGCAGGCACATTGCTGTCATAAAGCATGCATTTTCATATCCCAATTTTGCCATTTTTTCAAACCACTGGTATCCCGTTTTCTGCCCACTTATGTCTCCATTTTCCACCAGATTCAGATGATAGTTATAATTTTCCGAATTCATGACGTCAGCTGTGTTTTTTTTACAAAATCGTCCAAATAGTTGCTTTTTCAAAAAAATACCCCCTTCCACCATAATTTACTTATTTTTATCTTTTTCGTCGTGATAACTATTATAATCCAAAACACATACCCTGTCAAGTACCGTTGCATAAATTTTTCTGTAACAATGCTGTACAGCTTTGCCGTCATATATCAGAAACAAAGCCCCCGGCAAACCAATGCCAGGGGCTCTTTATTTTATATTTTCTCATTCGACTCAACTAGTCTAAAACAAAATCTACCCGATTATTTTCGATCCAAAATATTGAAGATCGCTGTAAAATCATCCAGATCCGAAGAATGTTGCTTGGACTGCTGTGCCGCAGTACCCTGACCGCCACTTACCTTTACATCATCGATTAACGGATTATCTACCGTAATAGGTTCTTCCGTTTGTTCTTTCGAATCTTCAATATCAAATCCTGCAGCAATCACAGTGATCGTCATCTCATCCTGCATATCTTCTCTAAATGCACTGCCAAAGATAAATTCCACATCGTCTGCGGCTTTTTCTGTAATCATCTTCGTTGCAACATCCACATCCGAAGATAAAATATCTTCGCTCATTGCAATATTGATCAACAAACGTCTTGCACCGGCAATTGAAGTTTCCAACAACGGACTGGCAATAACTGCGTTTGCGGCTTCCTTCGCCTTGTCCTTTCCTGAACCATGTCCAATCGCCATATGTGCATAACCTGCACCCTTCATAATTGTAGAAACATCTGCAAAATCCAAATTGATATAGCCCTCTTCTACAATCAAATCGGAAATACTCTTGACACCAGTTTTCAGCACATCGTCCGCCAATGCAAATGATTCTCGCATTGTCAACGGCTTGTCCAAACCATCCAGCAATTTTTCATTCGGAATTACAATCAAAGAATCCACATACTTACGCAATTCCGCAATTCCTTTTTCTGCCTGAATCATCTTCTGTTCACGTTCAAATGCAAAAGGCTTAGTTACCACTGCCACAGTCAAAATGCCAGCTTCCTGTGCCAAACGTGCCACAACCGGTGCCGCACCGGTACCGGTGCCGCCACCCATACCAGCAGTAATAAACACCATGTCCGCACCCTTGAGAGCAGCCTCGATCTCATCGCGGTTCTCTTCTGCACTCTGCTGACCGACTTCCGGCTTGTTTCCGGCACCACGACCTTTTGTCAATTTTGCACCAATTTGGATCTTTGTGGTCGCTTTCGAGTTGTTCAATGCTTTGGCATCCGTATTTACTGCTATATACTCAATATTATTTACATCAGAAGATGCCATACAATTCAGTGCATTGCCGCCGCCGCCGCCGACACCGATTACCTTAATTGTCACATCGGGATCAAACGTATCTTCATAGATAAAATCAGTCATTTCAACATTTCCTCCTACCAGATCTTCTATCAAAAGCGGTACATTTCCGTTCTTGCTGTCTCTCAGCGCATGGCATGCAAGCAATACTATAATTGCGTATTTCTTTCATGCTTCATTTACATCATTTCTTATTTGTTTTGTCCATACGAACACCGCTTACGCCTAATCCGCAGGACAGCAAAAAGATACCAGCCGCCGTCTACAAAAATCATCTTTGCAGTATTGCCTTCATTTCTGGAAATACACTTATTATCATATCATATTTTTGCAAACATTGCAAGCTTTTTTTCAAAATTATTTGTGTTTTTCCTTTTCCCACAATATTTCCCGCACAAACTACAAGTATTTTTATCGTTTTATACAGTTTTACCCCAGAATCGCTATCTTTTTCTATCTACCGACTATTTTCTTTTTACTGTGTCACTGCCATTGTTTGCGTTTCCGTCGTGATATAATTGCCATTTTCATCGGTCTGTGTTATCACCATACCATTCTCATCGGTCGCCGTCGTAACAAACGGTGCCGTCGTCTGACGTTCCACCGCATCCTTATCTCGATACGAACATTGGTGATCTCCTATCATCGTAAGATAACCCACCTTATCCTCTGCCAATTCTGCGAGTGCCGTTTCTGCCAGTTGTACCTTATATTCCAACTCGCTCCAATTTCCCAGTGAAAACCAAATTCGATCATCAAATTCGATCCGCAAATCATATTTATCTGTCATATCAATTTCTGTAATCGGTACATCCAAACCTTTTGTGATCAATGCAGAAAGCGTATCAAAAATCTCTTTTTTCTGTTCATCGGCTGAAACCAGTTTTTTTCCCGGTTCCCGTTCTGAAGCTTCAAACCCGATGATTACTGGAAGCGTTTCATCTGCTTCTGGTCCGTTGATCAGTATCTTTCCCGATGCACTTACCTGCAGTGTTCCACTGTCATCTGTCACGTTAAACGCGCACCGGCTAGGGGTCACCTCGATGACCAATACATCCGGAAATTCTTTTTTTACTTCTATGCGCTCCACAAACGGCATTCGGGACAAAATATTCTGTTCCACATCATCCCGATTGAGTCGCATCATATTATCTCCGGTATGTACCCCGGATGCCTCAGAGATCTGTTCTATCGTATACTGAGGCGATTCTCCGGTGATTTCAATCGTCTGTATATTAAAAAATACAGTCATGGACAGTGAAACGCCGACGCCTGCCACCAGTGCTGCCACAAACAAACTATATAACGGGCGCTTCCGATTCCGACGACGGCGTCTTTTTGCGTTTGGTTCCCGCCGAATTTCCGTTTTTTCCACATCCTGCATCAAAATGTTCCTCATTTCCATCGGTTTTTTACACGATCTACTCCGTCGTCTCCGTTCGGTAGATCCGTGCGCCTATGCCTTGCAGCACAGTTTCCATTGCTTCATAGCCCCTATCGATATGGGACACCTGCCGCACTTCTGTTTTTCCCTGAGCGCCCAGCCCTGCCAACACCATCGCAGCACCACCACGTAAATCTGTTGCAGCAACAGAAGCACCACTGAGTACTCTTGTTCCAGTCACTACGGCAATTCTACCTGACACATGGATCTTTGCCCCCATTTTTGCCAAGGCATCTACATGCCGATAGCGATTTTCAAAAATGTTTTCCTCTATTACGCTTACTCCGTCTGCCATACTCAGCATTGCCATAAATATTGCCTGTGCATCAGTAGGAAAGCCAGGATGGGGCATTGTCCGTATTGAAGGCACTGCACGCAGCCGCCTAGGCGCAAGAAGGTGAAGTCGATCAGGTTCCGGATACAGCCGGCATCCCGTCTGTTCCAGTACCGGCAGCATATTCTCCAATGGCTTTGCATTGATACCACGCAGACAAACCGTTCCTCCGGTAATAGCACCGGCACCCAAGTAGGTAACACCAGCAATTCGATCCGGCATAATGGTATAGTGACTTCCAGAAAGTTTTTTTACACCATCTATTACAATCGTCCCCTCACCATCGCCGGTAATTCGTGCACCGCACCCCCTCAGGAACGACGCTAAATCAGAGATCTCCGGTTCTCTTGCCGCATTATGCAGAACTGTCTGTCCTTTTGCCAGAACAGCTGCCAAAAGAACATTTTCCGTTGCGCCTACCGAAGGAAAAGGAAGATGAATGACAGCACCATGCAGTCCCGTGGGGGCAGTACAATCCAGCTGACCGCCGCAAACAGAAAAATGCACTCCCATTTGCCGCAACGCATCCAAGTGCATATCAATAGGACGGGGGCCCAATTCACAACCACCGGGATAAGACACCCGACAGCTTCCTGTGCGTCCCATCACGGCACCAAGAAATATAATTGATGAGCGCATTTCCTGCATCAGTGCCTCTGGCACTGTGTTGGATTTCAGCGTCTGCACATCAATTGTCACGCAGTGCTCCCGCATCACACAGCGACACCCCAGATGCGTCAAAATTCGGCATGCCGCAAATACGTCAGTCAGTCGTGGACAATTTTCCAGAATGGTTTCCCCGTCGCACAGCAGCGCACCCGCTAATATCGGAAGTGCACTGTTTTTTGCACCATGTAAAAAAATTTCACCTTCCAGCGCAACGCCGCCTTCTATCACCAATTTCTGCAATCCGCATCACCTCTTTTTGTTTCAGTGTATGCGTTTTTTCTTTGTTTGGTGAAAGGGCATATTCCGTCCGATATTCTTGATGCAAAGCTGTCAGTTTATCTGTTTCCGCCCATCTGTACGCTTTAATTTATTTTTTGCTTTTTTGCAAAAGCTGCTCAACCACATGCCAGATTCGTTCGTTAGTATTCGGAATCGCAAGTGATTTTGCCTTTCGCCCCATATCCGCCAGCCGATTCGAATCATGATACAATTTTTCTATTTCTCGTATTACTCGATCCGGCGTTGCATCTTTTTGCTCAATTACAATTGCCGCACCAGCTTCTCCCAATACATTGGCATTATGGAACTGGTGATTGGCTGTTACATTGGGGGATGGAATCAAAATGGAACCCCGTCCGACCGCTTCCAATTCTGCCAGTGTGGAGGCTCCCGAACGACAAATCACAAGATCCGCTGCCGCCAAACACACATCCATATCGTAAATATATTCCGTAATTCGCAATCTTTTTCCCTTCAATGGAATTCCCGCCTGTTTCATTGCATTTGGAAAGGAATCTCTTCCCATTCCACCATATCCATGAATATGATTGATTGCCATTCCTTTTTTCACATGCCAAGGGATTACTTTTGCCATTGCATCGTTGATACACCCGGCACCTAAACTGCCGCCAAATGAAAGAATACACAGGCTGTCATCAAAGCCCAATTTCCTTCTTGCGGCCGCCTTATCTAGACGAATAATATCACCACGAACCGGCAGTCCAGTAACTGTATAAGCACAGGACGGGTGCAAGTATTGCAGTGCTTTTTCCACAGTAAGCATCACATGGTCTACTTCCTTGGACAACATTTTATTCGTCACACCTGGAAATGCATTCTGCTCATGAATCGCACAAGGAATCTTCATATTTGCAGCTGCATGCAGAATCGGTCCGGCAACATAACCACCGGTACCAATGGCAATATCCGGCTGAAATTCTTTCAATATCTGTTTTGCTCGATGCTGCGAGGTAGCCAGGTAATATGCTGCTTTGATATTCCGGCGAATATTTTTTGCTGTCAATCTTCGCTGAAATCCCGCAACATGCATAGTTGCCAATGGATATCCTGCCTGCGGAACCAATTTTGATTCCATTCCATTCGGCGTTCCCACAAACAAAAATGAAGCCGTCGGATCATGTTCTGCAATGATGGATGCAATCGCCAGCGCCGGATTGATATGCCCTCCGGTGCCGCCGCCTGCCATGAGTACTTTCATACTATCCCTCCCTCAGATTCTTTCGCTTCAATGTTTCTATTGGATTCGGTTCTTTCCGGTCTTTCCGAATGAGTATCAGCACGATATCGTGGACGAGAAATATTCAGTACAATACCCATCTCAGCCAACTGTAGTATCAACGCCGTACCGCCATAACTGAAAAACGGCAGACTAATACCGGTATTGGGAAAGAAATTGCTGACAACGGCAATGTTAAAAAACGCCTGTAATCCAATATGGCATGTCAATCCAATCGCTACCAGCATGCCAAATTTATCTTTTGCACGCATTGCAATGTGGAATCCACGGATAACCAGCATTGCAAACAGCAGAACCACTGTCAATGCCCCCACAAATCCCAGTTCCTCGCAAACAATGGAAAATACAAAGTCATTTTTGGTTTCAGGAAGATACAGATATTTCTGCCGAGAACCGCCCAATCCCAAACCAAACAAGCCACCGGAACCGATAGCAATCAGTGACTGACAAGTCTGCCATGTAGTGCCCAAACTATCAGAAAAAGGATCTAGCCAAGATTCGATACGGTTTCCGATATAAGCATAGTCTCCGGACATCACAAAACCCACAAGCAATCCTGCAGTAGCACCCACAACACCCACCAAGAAAAATTGCTTAAGATTGGTTCCACCAATGAAAATTAGAATGACACACATAAATACAATGATGATTGTTGCGGACAAATGAGGCTCCATAATCAGTAGTAATACCGGCAGCGCCATGATTAGCAAAAGCGGCAGCAAGCCCTTCCCAAATTTTTTCATATTGGCATAGTTTTTTTCAATCACATAAGACATAAAAATGACAATACCTATCTTCATCAATTCCGACGGTTGAAAGTTAAAACCACGTATAGCGATCCAACGTGTGGCACCGCCTTCTGTCACGCCGATTCCTGGAACAAATACCAATACCAGTAAAATAATGGGAATCACAT
>CASEVP010000051.1 GCA_949291345.1 uncultured Ruminococcus sp. | reverse complement strand
AGTTCCGATAACGCTGAGTCCACTTCTTTGTTACATTTCTACTCGCAAGGAACAGCATCTTTTCAAGGGCTGTATCACTTGGGAAGGGAGAAATAAAGAAAACACTGATATTTCCTGCGTTTGCAGGCTGTATCAGTGTTTACTTTATATGAGAATCGGCTGTCGTTTTTACCTTGTAGTATTCGGTCAGGATCATATTAATCTGCTGGGAACGTGTGCGGAAATTCTCTTTTGCGTCCTTGTCGATTTCGGCTACCAACTCTTTTGAAAGAGTTGTATAAACCTGTATATTGTTGGAACTGATAGCCATATAGCACCTCCGGTTAAAATTAATAACTGTATTTTATCATAAAAACAATGTATAAACAACTTTCAAGAAGTAATCAGGGCAGCGTAAAACTTCCGTTTCAATACTAATTAAATCTGATTGGTGGTATTTGTTGTTCTTTACTTTCCCAGATGTAACAGTAGTATACCGTGTCGAAATGGTGAAGTTGCTTTTTGGAAGGCGAGGTGTTATACTAAAGAAAACACTTTAATAAAGTATAGGCGGTATAACATGGAAAGAAAGCAGACAACAAACATAGAGGTAAAGAAAAAAAACAGAAATCGCATTTTCCGCTATATCTGCAAGCATGGAACGGTTTCAAATCCGGAGATTTCGTATGATATGAAGATGAGCCTTCCCACTGTAACGCAGATTACAAAGGAACTGATTGAGAAGGGATTAATTGAAGAAACCGGAGAATTGCAGTCTACGGGAGGAAGACGTGCAAAGGCGCTGTCGGTTGCGGTTAATGTAAAGCAGGCGGTTGGGGTGGATATTACAAAAAATCATATTGGTTTTGTACTTACCAACCTTACAGGTGAGATTTTAAAACATATGCGTATTTTTCTTCCCTATGCACATGAGGAGACGTATTATCGCAGGGTGAATGATGAACTGGAAGCTTTTTTGGAGGAAAGCAAGATTGATCGGAAGAGGATTTTGGGTATAGGAATTTCTTTCCCTGGAATTGTTGATTTAGACAGACAGTTGATTACATATTCACATATCCTTGGTGTAAAAATGATATCTTTTGGTTCCATAAGCAGCTTTTTTGCATACCCCTGCTGTTTTTTAAATGATGCAAATGCAGGAGCTTATGCGGAAGGAATCTGTTCCGATGAACGGAAACGGTTTTTCTACTTGTCTTTAAGTAATACAGTTGGAGGAGCAATTTTTGATCGTAATGGACTTGTACAGGGGGAGCATTTCCGATGCGGGGAAGTCGGGCATATGACTGTGATCCCTGATGGGAAAATATGTTATTGCGGAAAAAAAGGATGTCTGGATGCGTATTGCAGTGCAGCAATTTTGTCAGGTGCGGCAGAAGGAAAGTTAGGAAAGTTCTTTGAACTGTTGGAAAAGAAAGACCAAGGGGCAGCGGAAATATGGGATGTCTATACAGGTTATCTGGCTGTGGCATTGAATAACATCCATATGCTTCTTGACTGTGATATTATTCTGGGGGGATATGTGGGAAGTTATGTAGAGCCTTATTTATTGGATATATGGAATAAAGTATCAGAGCGGAATACATTTACAGAGGATCGGCAATTTGTAAATAGCTGCAGATATCAGGTTGGGGCAGCTGCACTGGGAGCAGCACTTGAAGTAATTGAAAATTTTATAAAGCAGATATAGGAAGCACACGATGCTTTAAAAGGAGATTTCAGAAATGAAATCTCCTTTTTTGATGCAGTTTTACTAAAATATAGAATGTGTTTTTGAGTATAATGACGAAATACCACTTGATTGATAGGAATGCATTGACAAAATTGTATAGGGGACATAAAATAAAAAACATAATAAAACTATTTAATAAAGTATAAATAAAAGTAAGCAAAAAAGGAGGATGCGACAATGGAAGGAAAAATGAAAGTTGCAGTCATGCTGGGAATCGGAAAAATGGGTTTTGAAGAACGGGAGATTCCAAAAGTAAAAGATGACGAGGTATTGGTAAAACTGGAATACGTGGGTATCTGCGGAAGCGACCTGCATTATTACGAAACAGGGGCAATCGGGGATTATGTGGTAGAGCCGCCCTTTGTACTGGGACATGAGCCAGGTGGAACGGTTGTTGAAGTCGGGAAGAATGTAAAGCATCTGAAAGTTGGAGATAGAGTTGCACTGGAGCCGGGAAAGACGTGCGGCCATTGTGAATTTTGTAAAACGGGGCGATACAATCTGTGTTCGGATGTGGTGTTCTTTGCAACGCCTCCTGTAGATGGCGTATTTCAAGAATATGTCGCCCACGAAGCAGAGCTGTGCTTCAAACTGCCGGACAATGTAAGTACATTGGAGGGGGCTTTGATCGAGCCTTTAGCAGTGGGATTCCATGCAGCAATCCAGGGAGATGCGCATCTTGGGCAGAAAGCTGTTGTCATGGGTGCAGGCTGCATCGGTCTTGTTTCCATGATGGCGCTGAAAGCCAGAGGAGTATCTGAGGTATATGTGGTGGACATTATGGAGAAACGTCTTGAGAAAGCATTGGAACTGGGGGCAACCGGAGTAATCAATGGGGCGAAGGAGGATGTCCTGGAACGGGTAAAGGAACTGACAGATGGAGCAGGTATGGATCTGGTAATTGAGACAGCAGGTACAGAAATTACAACAAGGCAGGCAATTCATATGGCTAAAAAAGGTTCCAACATTGTTCTTGTAGGATATAGCAAGACCGGCGAGATGACACTTCCCATGAGCCTTGTGCTGGACAAAGAACTGACCTTTAAGACCGTATTCCGGTACCGCCATATTTATCCGATGGCAATTGATGCGGTTGCGGCAGGAAAGGTAAACCTGAAAGGAATTGTAACGGATGTATTTAGGTTGGATGAAGCGCAGAAAGCAATGGACTACAGCGTGAATAACAAAGCTGATATTGTAAAGGCTGTTATTCGTATTGCAGAATAAGAGAAGAGTCAAAAGCAGGAAAGGCTGGCATGGCACCTGCATGGTCGTATCCAACAGGTGCCTGAAAAGGATAGATAAAGATGGAAAAGGATTTTAAAAAGTATATTACCGGATTACAGCATATAGGAATCCCTACAAATGACATTGAAAAAACAAAGGATTTTTATAGATTGCTGGGATTTCGGGTTGTTTTTCAAACTGTGAACCAGGAAGCAGATGAGAAGGTTACTTTCTTAAAGCTGGGTCATACGGTAATTGAGACTTATGAAAATAAACATGCAGCGATGGAAAATGGTGCGTTGGATCATATTGCGCTGAATGTTACAGATATTGAAGATGTATACAAATTGGTAACGAAAGCAGGATTTTCAATTTTGGAAAAGGGAATCCAGTTTCTTCCATTTTGGGAACGTGGGGTAAGATTTTTTACAATTACCGGTCCCAACAGGGAAAAAGTAGAGTTCAGCCAGTATTTATAAGTGGTAAAGGGGGATTGTAATGGATCAGAAAGATACAAACGTAAAAGTGCCGTTGATTAGTAAGATTGCATACGGCATGGGTGATGTAGGATGTAATTTCAGTTGGATGTTTGTAGGAAATTTCCTGATGATTTTCTATACAGACGTTTTTGGGATTGGTATGGGAGCCGTAGCAGGTTTGATGTTGTTCTCACGATTTTGGGATGCGATTAATGATCCAGTTATTGGTGGGTTAAGTGATAAAACGCATACAAAATGGGGAAGATACAGACCGTGGCTGCTGATTGCGGCACCATTGACAGCAATCGTATTGATTATGACATTTTGGGCACATCCGGATTGGTCGTCTACTGCCAAGATTATCTATATGGCAATTACTTATTGTATTCTTGTTTTGGGCTATACTTGTGTGAATATTCCTTATGGTACGCTGTGCGGAGCGATGACACAAAATATAGAGGAACGTGCTAAAATCAATACATTTCGATCTGTCAGCGCAATGATTGCGATTGGCATTATCAATATCGTGACGGTTCCGCTTATTGAGACCCTTGGTAATGGAAATGATAAAAGAGGATATTTGCTGATTGCTGTTTTATATGGATGTATTTTTGCAGCATGTCATATCTTCTGTTTTGCAAAAACGAAAGAAGTGGTGGAAGTACCAGAGAAAGAAAAAATTTCCATAAAGGTTCAATTAGGAACTGTGATGAAAAATCGTCCATATATGATCGCTCTTGCTGGACAGTTTCTGTTTGGTGTGACACTTTATGGAAGAAATGCGGATGCATTATACTATTTTACCTATGTGGAGGGAAACCAAGCACTATTTAGCACCTATTCCATGTTTATCATTCTTCCATCCATTATTGGTGCAGCATGTTTTCCGTTTGTATTTCGGCTTACGAATAATAAAGGACGGTCTGCATCCATTTTTGCACTGTTGACAGGAATTAGCATGTTTTGCATGTATTTCTTTACAGTCAGAGAAACCCCTGTTCCATTTTATATATTTTCCTGCTTGGCACAATTTTTCTTTTCGGGTTTTAATACTGCAATCTATGCTATTGTTCCGGACTGTGTGGAGTATGGTGAATGGAAGACAGGGCTTAGAAATGACGGATTTCAGTATGCGTTTATTTCACTGGGAAACAAAATCGGAATGGCGATTGGAACTTCCGTGCTTGCAGGAATTTTGGGTATGTTCGGATATGCTGCAAACCAACAGCAGAATGCAGCAGTACTGTCAGTTATTAAGCATTCGTTTACAACGGTTCCGGGGATACTTTGGATTATAACGGCTGTAGTCTTGTATTTCTATCGTTTAAATAAGAAAACATATAATAAGATTGTGCATGAAATACAGGTAAGAAAGGGAGAGAACAATCATGTATGATGTTGTTGCATTAGGTGAACTGCTAATTGATTTTATTCAAAATAGCAGCAGTTCCAATGGAAATCCGATATTTGAAGCAAATCCAGGAGGAGCGCCATGTAATGTATTATCAATGTTGGCCGGTTTGGGCTATAAAACCGCTTTTATAGGGAAGGTGGGAGACGACTACTTTGGGAAAATGCTCGGGAATACGATCAAAAGGATTGGTATTTCTGATGAAGGCTTGATTTATGATAACGGAGCGAATACTACACTTGCAATTGTTCATACGATGGCAGATGGGGACAGAGACTTTTCATTTTATAGAAAACCAGGGGCTGACATCATGCTGGAGGAGAAAGACGTTTGTAAAGAATTGATTGAACATTGTCGTATTTTTCATTTTGGCTCCCTTTCTTTGACCGACGAACCGGCCGCTTCAGCGACAAAAGCTGCTGTTACTTATGCAAAAGAGATAGGTAAATGGATTTCTTTTGACCCTAATTTAAGAAAACCATTGTGGATTGATTTGGAACAGGCAAGGGCAGCTATTTGGTATGGAATAAGAGAGTGTGACATTCTGAAGATTGCTGACGATGAAATAAAATGGCTCACTGGAGTAAATGATTACGATCAGGGTGTAAAGATAATAAGGGAACATTCCAAGGCAAAACTGATTAATGTGACATTAGGTAAAAACGGAAGCATTTCATACTATTCCAATAAAAAAATCTTTGGTCAGCCGTTTCTCAGCAAAGATACAGTTGATACTACAGGGGCAGGGGATACGTTTTGTGCCAGTGTTCTTGCTTTTATATTGGAGAACGGATTAAATAATCTGGAAAAGGACCAATTGGAACAGATGCTGTTGTTTGCCAATGCTGCCGCATCTATTGTTACAACTCGGAAAGGTGCGATTTGTTCTATGCCAAATAAAGAAGAGGTCTGCGCTCTTATTGTTAATCGTATTTGATTAATTGGATGCAATACATAGGTAATCCGTTAAGTTGTAATGCAAATTAGAAAAGCAAATAAATGGATATGGTTGGAAGATTGGTTATGAAATAATTGAGTATAATGCTTAAATCCATTGCTCAAGTTAAAACATTTGTAAATGAAGTAGTCAACGCTGAAAGTACTGCTCATATATTAAGTAACAGGGGACGCAATATGCGCCCCCTGTTAACGTTCGTGATCATGAAATTTTTCCTTTTGACGAGTTGGTTGATCTTTTCTGCGTTCCCGTGCGATACGTTTTTTAGAAGCGCATTCTCGGAAGATTTCTGGATTTTCACCAAGCCGGTCATCTATATCACTGACAGATACCTGTTTCGTATTATTTCTGCTTCTGACTGGTACTAAATTTCCTTTATCATAACACAAACATACGTTCTAGTCAATGGCGTTTTGATTTGCGGATAAAAAAGTATCAGATAACAGTCAATCTGCTCTCAATTTCTGTTCAATGAGTTCTATGCCGTAAAAAGTTACAATCAAGTCAGGCTTTCGAAAGCTGAATTCAATGCATACGGAACTTTTGTACAACCCTGCCGGCATAGGATGTATAGAGGACTGTATGCTGAAGGAGGCATATAGCATGAATACCTTACTTGTACCTGC
>CASEVP010000050.1 GCA_949291345.1 uncultured Ruminococcus sp. | reverse complement strand
CCAATTTTCAACAATGAATCCGGCAATATCAGCGTCTCAAGCATACTGCAACTCTCAAAAGCATTTGAGGAGATTTCCTCAATTGGCGATTGAAACGTCACAGCACAAAGAGATGTACATTTGGAAAATACACCTGTACCGATCTGAATTAAAGAAGACGGCAGCGTCACCGTACGAAGTCCAGTACATTTGGCAAATGCATTGTTTCCAATCGTACGAAGCGAGTCCCGAAATGTAATCCGCTCAATACCGGAACACTGGCTGAAAGCTTGATCACCGATTGCACTTAGTTTTGTGGGGAATATGATTTCCTGTAAACCAATACAGCCTTGAAACGCCCCATTTTGAATTTGCTGCAAATGCGCAGGAAACACAATTTCTTTTAAATTGACACAGTCTCTCAAACAGTTCTTACCAATATATTTCAAAGAATCAGGCAAATCAAGTCCAGTCAAAGTAGTATTTCCGTCAAACAATCCATCAGACAAAACCTCCACTCCGTCAGGTACCGCATACTGTTCACACTGTTTCGTTAATGCAACTGCTGTCCGCTGAAGCAGCACCGCTACATTGTCGGTTTGGTTTTGCAGCCATGCCGTACCGTTCATAATATCCGTTCCAACGCTGACGATTCCGGCAGCACCCTCCAACATTTGTAAATTGGAACAGTCTGCAAATGCACGATCACCAATCCGCGTCACCGAATCGGGCACAACTATTTTCTGTATATTCGTATTTCCTGCAAACGCCTCGGCTTCAATTTCTGTGACAAGCCTTCCTTCAATACTAGATGGAATTTCCAATGTGCTGGAACATGTTTCCAACGCACCGCTAATTACAGCATTTCCTACCGTATTAATGGTATAATATATTTCTTCATAACTATTGTTCTCCATCTGTACCTGTACCGTCTGTGCGTTTACATGACAGGGCACAGAAAGAACAAAACCTATCACAATCTCAATTGCCGTTATCACAGAAAATAACCGTTTCCAGATTTTTTTCTGCATAAATAGCACTTCCTTTCCACTTCATACCATTTCCAAAACCGTTTAAAACCCCTTTTTCTTTTCACATTTCACTGTCGCATTTTAGTCCTATTCTCTTACATATCGGCAACCCACAAACAGATACGCAAATGTTCCCATACATGGAAAGCATAGATCTATTCCGGTATATTATCTCAGTCAACAAAAATACCGATTAGCTGATAGATAATACAATCCCATAATGATTGCTGCCGATATGCTGTCAACCTATCACACACCAGCAGATTCTTTCACATAGATAAGAAGTATAGCATAGGCATCCATCGTATCAATCACATCATCTCCATTGTAGTCAGCCACATACCATTCTTGCAATGTCAACGCATGAGGCGTCCCGGCGGCATTCTCCGCATACAAATGCAGCACCTGATAGACATCCATCGTAGATATCCACCCATCTTTGTCCATATCCCCTTTTTTACAGTCCAGTGCTTCATACTGACGTGCATATTTTTGCGCATAGACATGTGCTGTGGACTCCAACATTCCATAAATTTTTGCAGAATCAATTATGGTGGTCTTTTCATCGTATATCCGACACTCCGGGTTTAGGATCATCACTTTTTCTAAACTGTCACATCCTTCAAACACTTTCATGCCGATCTCTCTGACACTTTTCGGAAGGATCAATGTCTTCAATGACGTACATTCCTCAAAAGCATAGTTGTATATGATCTGCACACCATCCGGAATGGTAATCTCTCTTAAATTTTGACATCCACGGAATAATGCAATACTAATCTGCGTCATAGAAACTGAGAGCTGTACCGATTCCAAAGATTTGCAATAGCTAAACGCCTGACCCGATACAGTTGTCACTGTATCGGGGAGCACCACTTTCCGCAAAGAGGTACACCAATGAAACGCATATTCTCCTATACTTTTCAGACCATCTACCATTTGTACTTGTTCTAATCCGAGACAGTTAATAAATGCAAATGCGTCCACGGAGCGTAGTGTACAAGGAAATTGCACCGTCTTCATGCTCACACAACTATCAAACGCATAGCCGCCAATGGCACACACCCCTTCCGGAATCACAACCTGCTCCTCAGTGCCGTTATAGGCGAGCAATATGCCCTTGCCCGCAATAACAAAAGTCGTATCCTGATTTTCCAGCCAAAGGGTTCCTTGAACAGCACCCCATCCAATTTTTTCTACGGTGTCAGGAATAATGAGCGTTTCCAACCGGATACAATCCTTAAATGCAAACTCGCCAATCTGCCGCAATGTATCTGGCAAAACTACTTTCTTCAATCTTGTACAATCCTTGAATGCATAGCCCTCTATTTCCACTACTGGATACCCATCAATCTGCGAAGGAATTATGGCTTCGGTGATCGCAGGTCTTGCACTTTTAATGATCACTTGCTCTTGTGAAGTAATCTCATAATACAATGTATCCTGATATATATTCCATTCCTGCGTTGTTGCATATGCTAGAATATTCCACTTTCCAAATGCCAATATACTGCAAAGCACCACCATGAACAGCCAGTGCCGTTGAAACTTTCGCATTTGGTACAATGTCCCCCCTTTCCATCAAAGTACGCTCAAACAAAAGATCACGCACATCTTATTTTGCATTCTACAGACAATACTGCGCAATCTTTGTGCAGTATCATCGGATTTTTATACCATATTATATCACATTTCATACATTATCGTCAAGTCATTCATTGAATACAGAAAAAAGCACACTGCAGAACTATCTTCATACAATGTGCTTTGAACCGTATCATAAAATAATTTTCTTTCATCCGTACCGCTATCTGCAGAATACGGATGATTCTATTTCTTTCAATCTTTTTTTATTAGAAATGATTAGTCTTGTTCCATACCAATCTGAATTGCTTTCATATTTGACTCAATTAAATGTGCACGTTTCGGCGGCACACATTTTTCCATTGCCTTACGAACAGTCTCCAATGAAAACAATTTGGTTTCCTTCAGCATTCTACCAATAAGTATCATATTGGCCGCACCATTTAGTCCCGACTCTCCAGCAATATCCGTTGCCGGCAACGACAGCACCGTGACATCGGAACGTGTACATGTTTCCTCTACAATAGAGTTGTCCAGCAGTACCAATCCTCCTGCTTTTACCTCATCAATAAACTTTTTATAGGACGGTCCGTTCATGGCAATCAGATAATCCGGCTGTGTCACCAATGGAGAACCGATAGGCTCATCGGATACGCATACTGAACAATTGGCGGTGCCGCCGCGCATTTCCGGGCCATACGACGGCAGCCAACTTACTTCTTTACCATCAATCAAACCACTATATGCCAAAACTTTTCCGGCAAACAAAATGCCCTGTCCACCAAAACCTGCCAAAATAATTTCAGTTGTCATGCTTATTCCGCCCCCTCTGCTGTAACATCTTTATATACGCCCAACGGATAGTACGGGATCATACTTTCCTTTACAAACTCCATAGATTCAGCCGGAGACATCCCCCAGTTTGTCGGACATGTGGAAAGGATCTCCACGATGGACAATCCGCGTTTTGCCTTTTCATTCTCAAACGCCTTTCGAATCGCCTTCTTAGCCTCGCGGATATGCGGTACCGTATCAATTGCTACACGCTGCGCCAATGCCGTGCCGCTAAGCGTTGCCATCATCTCACAGATACGAATCGGATAGCCTGCGGTTTCCACATTTCTGCCGTATGGCGTTGTCTGTGTCACTTGCCCCGGCAATGTGGTCGGTGCCATCTGACCACCTGTCATACCATATGTGGTATTATTGATAAAGATCACAACGATATTTTCTCCTCGTGTTCCTACATGCACCGTTTCTGCCGTACCAATTGCCGCCAAGTCACCGTCACCCTGATACGAGAACACGAACTTGTCTGGATTGGTACGCTTTACACCAGTCGCAACTGCCGGTGCTCTGCCATGAGGTGCTTCAATCACATCACACCCAAAATAATTATAAGACATTACAGAACAGCCTACCGGTACAACACCAATGGTTTCCCCTTCAATTCCCATTTCATCCAGAACTTCACAGACCAAACGGTGTACAATACCGTGACCGCAGCCCGGACAAAAATGCGTAGATACATCCAACAGTGATTTAGGACGTTCAAATACAACAGCCATTATTTTGCACCTCCTGCCAATTTTCCAATTTCTGCCAATACTTCCGCAGGTGTTGGGATTACGCCGCCGGTTCTTCCGAAAAATGCTACAGGTAAACGGCACTCGATCGCTAAACGCACGTCATCAATCATTTGTCCCATTGACATCTCCACATCCAGAATATGTGAAGCATTTTTTGTTGCCTCACACAGTTCCTTCTTCGGGAAAGGCCACAGGGTCTTAGGGCGGAACAAACCAGCTTTGATGCCATTGCGTCGTGCAGCCGTCACTGCAGACTTTGCGACACGAGCTGACGCTCCGTATGCCGTCACAACGATATCCGCATCGTCACAACAGTACAATTCAGCATCAGTTTCTGTTTCTTCGATAATCGCATACCGTTTAAAACGCTCCCGCACTTTTTCTTCCAATTCCGGTGCATTCAGATAGAGAGAATTGATAATATGGTGCTTACGCTGATTGCCATGTCCATTAGCAGCCCAGTCGGATTTATCCGGTAACTCTGTACGAGGTTCTGGGAACGTCACCGGTTCCATCATTTGTCCCAACAGTCCATCTGCCAGAATCATTGCCGGAATGCGATATTGATCTGCCTTATCAAATGCCAAACCTACGATATCCACCATTTCTTGTACGGAACAAGGTGCATATACCAAAATGTGAAAATCACCATGCCCCATGGCATGCGTTGCTTGATAATAGTCAGACTGCGCCGGCTGAATAGAACCCAAACCAGGGCCACCACGCTGTACATTAATAATCACTCCAGGCAAATCAGAGCCTGCCATATAAGAAATACCTTCTGCCTTTAGGGAAACCCCTGGAGAAGAAGAGGAGGTCATTGCACGCACTCCGGTAGAAGCTGCGCCCAATACCATATTAATTGCCGCTATTTCCGACTCCGCCTGCAAAAAGACACCGCCGGATTTTTCCATACGTTTTGCCATATACGCAGACAATTCTGTCTGCGGTGTAATCGGATAACCAAAGAAGCACTTGCAGCCTGCACGGATCGCAGCCTCTGCCAATGCCTCGTTGCCTTTCATGAGACTTCTTTCCATTCCAAGAACCTTCTTTCTACTTCTGAATTTGAATCGCACAATCCGGACATATCATAGCGCACATTGCACAACTGATACAAGCATCCTGATCGGTACATACTGCTGTAAAATAACCTTTTTCATTGCGGTGCTCCTTTTGCAAAGCAACTATCTTCTTAGGACATGCCGTAATGCACAGCCCGCATCCTTTACAGCGTTCAAATCGAACCTGCATTTTTTCCATTTGACTCACTCCTTTCTTCGAGAGCCCCATACTACAGTGTCCGCCATCGAAATCTATGCGACACACCTGTCACTGTTCCCATACCGGTTTGACATACACATCGACTGCCAAACCATTTTCCAGTGACAAATCAAAATCCTTTTGGTAAGTTTGACAAACCAGCGGAAGATCTGCTTTTGCAGCAATTTCCTGTGCATAAGGAATCGCCTCCAAAATGGTCTGTGCCGTGGTCTCTCTGCCTAAGTTGGAATTATTCACAATTCCTGTATGCCGCATTCTCGAAACCGATTCTATCTCATACATCAATTGCAAAGCCTCTTTCGGCTCTTCCGTCAGATATCGGTATCGATTAACCACATACCACATATCCAGTTGATCCGGTACATATGATAAAAAACCATTGGCATATCGACCAAGTCCTATCGCACCCGCATCATCGCCGCCCACGTCTACGATCAGATAACCCGGTTCATACGCCATGCGCTCCATATCAAAAGAAATCGCCGGTATATCCAAACTCGTATTCGCATACATGGATGCCGCGAGAGTAACCCCATGCTGTTCGAACAGCGTCTTAAAATCTGCGGTTCGGAAATAGGGATTGACAATATCAAAATCCACAACCGTCACGTGTTCGCCGGCATCTGCCAGCCGCAGTGCAAGATTCACTGCCAGATTCGTTTTCCCGGAACCGTAATGTCCCGTAATGATTGTTATCTTTTTCATTGTGACTCCTTTTTTCGAATCTAACTGCATACCATTGTTATTATAACACAACCAATTTTAAATTGCAACAGCAATTTAAAATGCTTTTTCTTTCCTATTTCTTTTGGTCACCTCTAATAACCATAAAAAACAAGCTCTAATAGTGTTGCAAAAACAACAGTCTCCAAAATCACGCAAAAGAGCCGATTTCAGAGGCATATATGACGATATTTATTTTGTTTTTCTGCAAAAGGGCATAGCTATCC
>CASEVP010000049.1 GCA_949291345.1 uncultured Ruminococcus sp. | reverse complement strand
CGGTATACGTTTCATCGGATTCGGACGGAAGACATTGCTGCCCGGCTGCAGTATATTGCCGCACAGGAACAGATTTCGCTGGAAGAAGACGGAGCGCAGTTCATTGCTCATCTGTCAGACGGTGGGATGCGTGATGCATTGTCTCTGCTGGATCAGTGCGCCAGCATCGGCGGTGCAATCACGAGCGAATCAGTGACTGCAACGGCAGGCGTTGCCGGCAGAGACAGTGTGTTTGCAATTCTGGAGGCCGTGCAGCAGAAGAACGGAGCAGCAGCGTTAGAAAAAGTCGGTGTATTATATGCCCAATCGAAAGATATGGTAAGACTTTGTGATGAATTGCTGGAACAACTGCGCAATATGATGTTGCTTCGTTCCGGTGCAGGGCAACCGTCTTTACTGACATGTTTGCCGGACGAGCGGCAAAGGCTTTCGGCATTGGCAGAGAGTGTGGCCCTGGATACGATTTTTTGGGAGATTGCGCAGCTGCAAAGCTGTCGGGAGCGGATGCAGCGTAATCCCGGCAAACGCGTGGAATTGGAAATGGCACTATTACAGCTGACAATGCCACGTGGGGCAGCCGTACCACAGATGCAGATGGATGCGGGAGTGGCACAAACGACAAAATTTTCTGAAAAATTGGAAAGGAAAACACAGACAGCCGCACCTGTTTCGGAAGAACTGCAGCCCCAGCAAAATATACAGAGATCAGGGCAGCCTTTGCAGAAAGAAACCTATGTTCCCATTGCCAACTGGGCAGATATTTTGGAAAAATACGGCGAGGTGAATCCGGCGGTAAAGGGCAGTCTGGCAGAGTCGGCTGCATATCTTTCAGGAAATACCGTATTCATTGTGGTGCACAATCCATTTTTTATGACATTACTGAAAAATAAGGAACATGCCGTGACGCTGCAGGAGACGATACGGCAGTGTTTGGGGCTGGAGGGCAGTATCAGCATTCGTGCCAAATTGATGGAGACGGAGCAGAAGAAAAAAGGCTCAAAAGTGCAGAATTTGATTCAAAAAGCAGTAGACAGCCATCTGGATACAGCGGTGGAACCATCGTGATTGTGTGTTATAAGGTGCTGTTGCGTAGCCATGGTTTTGGGAGGAAATCCTAAGACGGGCATTATAAAAACTAGTTGCGTTGGCGGCAAAGCCGCCGACGTATGCGTATTTCAAGCAAGGAAAGGAAAGAAAGACTCATGAGAGCAAGATTACCAAAGCAGAATCAAGGCGGTGCCCAGAATATGAATGCGATGATTCGTCAGGCACAGAAGATGCAGGACGAAATCTCCGAGTTGCAGGAGGAGATTGAGGCACGAGAATTTACGGCAACTTCCGGCGGCGGCGCTGTAAGCGTGACTGTGACCGGTAAAAAGACACTTAAGGCATTGGAAATAAAACCGGAAGTGGTAGATCCCGAGGATATCGAAATGCTGCAGGATCTCGTGATCAGTGCGGTAAATGAAGCAATTAATCAAGTGGAAGAGACCACGGAAACGGAAATGAGCAAGATCACAGGCGGCGTATCTTTGCCTGGTTTATTTTAAAAAATGGCTGGATATCAGGCGCTTCCGCTGGAACTTTTGGCGGAGGAATTTGCAAAGTTGCCCGGTATTGGTTTAAAATCGGCACAGCGTTTGGCATATGCTGTTATTTCTAGATCTGACGAAGAGGTGGAGCGTTTTGCCAATGCACTTCTTTCTGCAAAACGGGATATTCATTTTTGTCCTTGCTGTCAGAACTTGACGGAATTGGATTTATGCCCCATATGTGCAGATTCACAGCGAGATCACAGTTTGGTCTGCGTGGTAGAAGGGCCAAAAGATGTGTCGGCACTGGAGCGAACCGGAGAATATCAGGGCTTGTATCATGTATTGCACGGATTGATATCTCCCATCGATGGGATCACCCCGGACAAATTGCGCATTCGGGAACTTTTGGCACGGCTGAAGGGCGGAGAAGTGCAGGAAGTCATTATGGCGACAAACCCAACTGTCGAAGGGGATGCCACAGCCATGTATCTGGCACAGTTGCTGGAGCCGTTGGGGATCAAGGTTACTCGTTTGGCATTTGGACTGCCGGTGGGCGGTACGCTGGAATATGCCGATGAGGTCACCTTGTTCAGAGCCTTGGAAAATCGGACAGCGATGTCATGAAAAAAACCGTTTTGCACTGCAAAGCAGAAAGCAAAACGGTTTTTTTATAGGTTTGCGATCGATGACACGTTATTGTATCGTTTCCTTTCCAGCGTCTTCCGCCTGATAGTAAACGTCATCGTACATCTTTTCATAGAGTTTTATAAGTGCCTGATTGGTTTTTTCACGTTCTTTGGCTACGCTGCTGACCGCTTCAATTTTACTGCGGCATACTGCAGTGTCTTGTTCTGTACCGGTGGGCACTTTTTCCAGTTTTTCCATGGCAAGTTGAATGTGGGCAGTGTCCTGCCGGATTTTTTGCAGTTCTTCAAAGATCTGGGCTGCTGTCAAATTCATAGATGTTGACATAGTGGATTCCTCCCTTGTATCGGGCGGACACATCAGGCAGATGGTATTTGCATCCACAAAACGTGCCCTGCCCTTTTTAACCAAACCTTTTGCACGTTTGGGATATGTGGATTGATAAACGTTGCCAAATGCATCGATCACAGAAATACATGACTGGTTTTGCATCATTTTGTACTCCTTTGCGATGCGGTTTTCCACAGCTGTTTTTTGTGATGGGTGCCGTCCCCGTGTGGGATTCTGGGTTTCTAACGAAACAGATTCGGAGAAAACACAATAATGTGCTATTCGCCTTGCTTGTATTGTAGCATAATCCACATGCTTTGTCAAGCTGAAAACACAAGTTCTTTTCAGCGGGATTTGTATGCAGCCGCAAATTATATACTGGTTGGGTGCGATTGACAATTCACAAAAAATATGGTACAATAAGAAAAAACATAGGTAATACCGCACAAAAATAAAATCGCTGCCGATATTTGCAACGTTAATGGCGGAACAAATAGGAAAACATGGCATGCACAAGTATTGCTTGTATTGCTTCTCGGCTGCGTGCGTTTTGATTGGAATAACAGGAGGACACACATGAAAAAGAAATGGCATAAGCTGTGGAATCGTCATATTGCATTTTTGCTGGTGATTTGTTGCTTATCGTGGATCGGAATTGATCCCGGATTTTCCGGAAGTGCTCAGTCGGGCATGGAGGGCTTTTTGGAAACACTGGAACTGGAAGAACCGTCGTTTATGCAAAACGGCAGTTTGATCTTGGAAAAAACCGAAGGTGTGTTGCCGGCAGAAAACAAGGAGACGGATGGCCTTCGTCAGGCTGCCGAACTGCCGTCTGCTTATAGTTTGCTAAATGACGGCGGGACATGTTATGTAACATCAGTAAAAGATCAGGGCGATACGGGACTTTGCTGGGCGTATGCGGCTTTGGGAGCATGTGAATCCAACGTGCTAAAACAGGGGTTAACGTTTCCAGAAGAATGGAAAGATGAAAATGGTGAATTGAATTTTTCAGAGGCGGCACTTGGTTGGTATCCGTATACACCCCACAACTTGCCGGGGGATTATTGCAGCGGGGACAATATCCTTTTAGAAAATAAGGGCGCAGGAGGTGGAAACGCATCAATTGCGGGGTATAGCCTTGCGGCAGGCAATGGAACGCAGTTGGAGAAATACGCTCCATTTTCTGACTGGGAAAATGGTTATTCTGAGTATCAGCGGTATGTTTCCTATTACCGGATGCGGAGTACGGATATTATTTCGGAGATTGGTGAAACAGAGCGAAGCGTACTCAAACAGTGGCTGATGGAGAGCGGCGCTGTCAGCATTAGCTTTTATTCGCAGGAAACATACTATGATAATGGTACAACTGTCAGCTATTACCAAAATCAGAAAGGAGCCGAATTTGCGGATCATGCTGTGCTTCTGGTTGGATGGGATGATGCTTATTCCAAAGAAAATTTCCGTCCGGATATGCAGCCGGAAAGGGATGGTGCATGGCTGGTACGGAATAGCTGGGGCGAAGATGATGTGGATCACGGTTATTTCTGGATTTCTTATGAAGAATTATCGCTCTGCGAGGCGGCACGTTTTCTCATGGAAGAAAATAATCCAAATGCCACTTGTTATCAATATGATGGGAGTGTGTCCTATTCCAGTTTAAGACAGTCAGCGGTTTCAAATGTGTTTACCGTTGAGGAGGACTGCATGGTATCGGATATTATGTTTCCGTTGGCAACATACAATCCTGATGCGGCGTACTATACCGTGCGGCTATACCTGTTGGACGAAAATGCGACATCACCTTCTGACGGAACACAGCTGGCTGAGCAGTCGGGATGGATTTACTATGAGGGCTATAAGAGTATCGCTGTAGACGAAAATATATTGTTAAAAAAAGGTGATGTGGTGTCTGTTGTATTGGAACTGCGGGAAAACAGCAAGCAGTATTCCAGCCCTTTGTATGCCGCATTTGAGAGCGAGGTATATGACGATGCCACAGGAATGCAGAGAGAGTGTTCTGTGCAGGCGGGACAGACCTATGTGCGCAATAGCTATGGAGAGTGGGCAGACATCATGGATCTGAAAATGCTGCAGGCGGAGGACGGCAGCTATCCGTTTGGGAATCTAGGAAATGCTGCAATAAAATTGGTAGTGCAAAACACGGCAGCAGATGTCAATACCACACAACTGCATGCCGCAATACGCATAGCACAGGAGTATTCCGGTGATTCGCTTTGTTCTGATGCCTATATGGCGGCTATGGAGGCGCAGCTTAGCAGCGACGCTACACAGCAGGAGGTAGATCGTGCGGCGTGTAATTTGCTGGGAGCGTTGGAACAGGCAGGTATCAGTACTTATCCGCAATATGTTTACGTTGGTAAGGTAAATGATTCTACGCTGGGAGACGTGGATCAGAACGGAACAGTGGATACCATGGATGCTTATTGGACATTGTATACATATGCTTGTATTTCGGCAGGGGAGTATGCGGATTTGACCATGAAGCAGGCTGCCGCCGCAGATATGGTGCAAAATGGCACTATTGATACGGAAGATGCGTACCATATTTTGCTGTTGTATACGAAAATATCCAGCGGCCAGAGTGAGTGATATTTTGTTTGCTGAATAACAGAAATGATGAAAAGGGGCTGCAGCACATTTATGCTGCAGCCCCTTTTGCAATTTCCTCATCGAACCGTTAAAGTCCAACATTATTTCTTTGTCTTGGTACACTTACGAGAAGTCGTTGTTTTGCATGTTGTTTCCGTCTTTGGCACCTCTGCTTTTGTAGCAGTGGTGGCTTTTGCAGCCGTAGTACTCTTCAATGCAGAAGCCTTGGGAGTCTCCTTTTTGACGGTTGTTTTTGTTGTCGTTTTGGTTTCCGTCTTTGTAGTACTCTTGGTGGTAGTCTTCTTTGAAACCGTCTTTTTCTTTCCCGGCAGTGTTGCCAGAATTGTGCGGAATGCTACAATCTTTTCGCTGTCACCTTCCATGGAAAGCGCCTGCGTATCAGCATTTTCCAGAGCAGTTAGCAGCTGCTGTGAATCAACACACAAAACTGCATCATGATCTACATAGTCGTATGGCTCTACATAACAAGCGCCATTTGCAATTTCAATGTAAAAAATGCCTTCGCCTTCGCCGCTGACATTTACTTGGATTGCAATGTGCTCAGTAACGTTTGCAACACTTACTTTGTCCAGCAATGCCTGTGCTTTTTGGAACATTTCTCCAAAAGTCATATGCGTCATTCCTTTCTTATCATACGTAATGTTATTTCGGTTGTTTGGTAAATAAAATATTGCTTTTATTTATATCCATTATAGGCGCATTTGCAGACGTTGTCAAGAAAAATGCGACTAGAAAATGAAAAATAAGCAAATATATTGGTTTGATAGAAAATATCAGATGAAAAATTTGTGCAAAATAACGAGATTGATGGGCTTGACAAGACGCATAAAATGGTTTATACTTGTAAAGCAGATTGCTTTTACAGGCAGGAGGGAAGCGGAAAAATGGCAAAAGATTTGCGGTTTGCCATGCTGCTGGATTGTTATGGGGAGTTTCTCACCGAACACCAGCATCGGCTGACGGAACTGTATTATTGTGAGGATCTGTCTTTGGGAGAGATCGCAAAGTTGCTTGGCATTACACGCCAAGGGGTGCGGGATGGCATCAAACGCGGCGAGCAGGTGCTTTTAGAAATGGAAGAAAAATTGCAGTTTGCGGCACGGTTGGGGGCACTGCGGGAAAACTATAGGACAATCGCAGGACTTGTAGCAGATATCGCATCCCAGCCGGCAGCAGATGAAACGATCCGGCAGGAATGTCGCAAGGTAGCACAGACAGTGCAGGAGGGACTTTCTCTGCTTTAGATCGTAGAATAGATTTTTTTGCAACAGATGCAGATATTTTTGCATTGCCCTTCTGGAAGATTGGAAATGAAATATAGATGTACGTCGACAAACGGTGAAAAGGGAGGCTGACACAAATGGCTTTTGAAGGACTTTCCGGAAAACTCAATCAGGTGTTTAAAAAACTGAGGTCGCATGGTAAGCTGACGGAGAGTGATGTCAAAGAGGCGATGCGTGAAGTGCGTATGGCATTGTTGGAAGCGGATGTCAGCTATAAAGTTGTGAAGGATTTTGTTAAAAAAGTATCTGAGCGTACGATAGGTTCTGAAGTATTAGAGAGTTTGACGCCTGCACAGCAGGTGATTAAAATTGTTAACGAAGAACTTATCAGTCTAATGGGCAATGAAAATGAAAGAATCCAGTTTCCGTCAAAACCGCCATGCATTATTATGATGTGCGGACTACAAGGCTCTGGTAAAACGACTCATGCGGCAAAGCTGGCGAAAATGCTCAAAAAAGAAGGACATTATCCGTTGCTGGTAGCATGTGATATCTATCGCCCGGCAGCTATTCATCAGTTGCAGGTGGTGGGAGAACGTGCCGGTGTTAAAGTGTTCGAGATGGGACAGATCGATCCACGTATCATTGTGAAAGAAGGACTGAAATTTGCCAAGGATCACGGCAATGATGTAGTGATTTTAGATACGGCAGGACGGCTGCATATCGATACAGAATTGATGGACGAATTGAAAGATCTGAAGGAATTGGCACATCCTCACGAAATTATGTTGGTGGTGGATGCCATGACCGGTCAGGATGCCGTCAATGTGGCAAAAGCGTTTGATGATGCATTGGGCATTGATAGTGTATTGATGTCAAAATTGGATTCCGATACCCGTGGGGGTGCGGCGCTTTCTGTGCTGGCTGTCACCGGTAAGCCGATTAAATATGTGGGCATGGGCGAAAAACTGGATGAATTTGAACAGTTTCATCCCCAGCGTATGGCGTCTCGTATTCTCGGTATGGGGGATGTTCTGACATTGATCGAAAAGGCAGAAAGCACGATCAGCCAGAAAGATGCCGAAAAAATGGCAAAGAAGCTGGAACAAAATCGGTTTGATATGAACGATCTGCTGGAACAGCTGCGACAGATTCAGAAAATGGGTTCGCTTAAATCCATTATTGGGATGCTGCCGGGTGTGGGAGATAAATTAAAGGACGCAGATGTAGATGAAAAACAATTTGTCCGCATTGAGGCAATTATTACTTCAATGACCAAGGCAGAACGAGCAAAGCCCTCTATTATCAATCCTTCCCGCAAGCGTAGGATTGCTGCAGGAAGCGGCACAAAGGTGGAGGATGTCAATCGTTTGCTCAAGCAGTTTGATCAGATGCAGAAGATGGTGAAGCAGCTGGGCGGTAAGATGGGAAAGGGCGGCAAGATGAACCGCCGTGCAATGAAACGCCTTGCGGGAATGAATATGGATCAAGTAACAGGGAACGGAGCAATACCGGGTATACCGCCTGGGTTGATGCCGCCGAAAAAATAAAAGTACAATACTGCTTTGCAAACTGCTCAGTGGTTTAGAAAAAATGGAATCCTGCAGGAAACTGCTGGAGATAGATGGGGAAACCCGCATCGATAAACATGGAGGTGAAATGGAAATGGCAGTAAAAATCAGACTGAGAAGAATGGGCGCAAAGAAGGCACCGTTCTATCGTATTGTGGTTGCCGATGAACGTTATCCTCGTGATGGCCGTTTCATCGAGGAAATCGGATATTATGATCCGACAAAGGAGCCGTCTGTTGTAAGCCTGGATGCAGAAAAGGCAAAGACATGGCTGAAGAATGGCGCACAGCCGACAGACACTGTAAAGGGAATCCTGAAGAAGGAAGGCGTGCTCTAATTTAATCGAGAGCTATGTCAAGTGCGGGGGCTGCACGGCAGAATATGCGGTGCAAAAATTGCTCCGCCGGTGAACTGTATCAAATGGTGATCAGTTGACCCGTGGAGCAATCTTTCCCGGAAAATAGAAGGAGGAACATCATGCAGGAACTGTTGAAGGTGATCGCAGCGGGTCTGGTAGAAGATCCGTCAGCAATTGAGATCACGGAAGATGCCCCAAACGAAGAGGGCGTAATTGTGTATCATTTGCATGTAGCACCGGAAGATACCGGTCGTGTCATCGGCAAGCAGGGCCGTATTGCAAAAGCAATTCGTGTCATCATGCGTGCCGGTGCGGCAAAGAGTGATCAGAAGATTGCAGTCGAAATCGATTGACACAAACACAAACAGGCGGACGGTATCGTTCGCCTGTTGTGCTGTATTGTGCTGTTTATACATGGTGGGAGAAAACATATGAAACAGTATTTGGAAATTGGAAAAATTGTGAATGTGCACGGTCTGCGCGGCGACGTCAAGGTGGTGCCTTGGTGTGATGATCCGGCATTTTTGTGTGAATTTGAGACGTTGTATCTGGGAGAAACTCACCGTTCGGTGACAGTGACGGGGGCGCGTATTCAAAAGGGCAATGTGTTGCTGCATCTGGATGGAATTGAGACAGTTGAAGATGCGGAAAAGCTGCGTAGTCAGGTACTCTACATGGATCGGGACGAGGTGGAACTGGATGAAGGGGTGTACTATATTCAGGATCTGATCGGTCTGGAAGTAATGGATGCCGATACGGGAGAGTCCTATGGTACGCTGACTGATGTCCTTCAGACAGGAGCCAATGATGTATACGAAATAAAGGATGCAGTTGGAAAAGCGCTGTATATTCCGGCGATACCGGATGTGGTGTTAAAAACAGATCTGCAAGACGGCAGGATGCAGATTCGTCCTTTGGAGGGATTGTTGGATGCGAATTGATATAGCGACACTATTTCCAGAGATGTGTGAGGCGGTGCTGTCAGAGAGTATTCTGGGTCGTGCTAGGAAGAAAGATTGTTTTTCTTTGCAGTGTTGGAATATCCGAGACTATACGCTGGATAAGCACCGTCGCGTAGATGATGTGCCCTATGGCGGCGGCAGGGGCATGGTAATGCAGGCAGAGCCTATTTTCCGTTGCTATGAGGCAGTCTGTGCACAGACACAGTCCAGACCGCATACTATATATATGTCTCCAAAGGGAAAGGTTTTTAATCAGCAGCGTGCCCTAGAATTGGCAGTCATGCCGCATATTTTCATTCTTTGCGGGCATTATGAAGGTGTGGACCAGCGTGTACTGGATGAGATTGTTGATGAGGAAATCTCAATCGGCGACTATGTGCTAACCGGAGGGGAACTGCCTGCTATGGTGGTGGCGGATGCGGTGGCACGAATGCTTCCGGGGGTTTTGCCGGAAGACTTGTGTTTTGAGGAGGAAAGCCATTTTAACGGGTTGCTGGAATATCCTCAGTATACTCGTCCGGCCGTCTGGCATGACAAAGAAGTGCCGCCGGTATTGCTGACAGGTCATCATTTGCACATTGCAGATTGGCGATTTGCAAAAAGTCTGGAGGAGACGAAAGTAAAAAGACCAGATCTATATGCGGACTATTTGAATAAAAAATAGCGATTTTTGTTGTGCGTTATAATAAAATATTATGAAATGGATAAAATAAAAAATAGATTTGGTATCGTTGGCATGTTCCACAAAGAATTAGAAAAAATAAAAGTTACCTTATGTCAACACGTAGAAAATTCTGCGATATAGGGGTTTTTTTGCCAAAAGTGCGTTGACGTTGCAAAGAAAACACGGTATAATAAGAATATGGCAAACATAAGATTTCTGGTGATGTATAACAGCATCATCCACAAAGATGGGAGAGTTTTTTTATGTATGTAAAAGAAGTTGTAGTGCAGAATCAGGTTGGCTTACATGCAAGACCTGCAACATTTTTCATTCAGCGTGCAAATGAATTCAAGTCATCGATTTGGATTGAAAAGGAAGAACGTCGTGTGAATGCAAAGAGTTTGCTGGGAATTCTGTCTCTGGGCATCGTTGGCGGTACGCAGATTAAAATCATTGCTGACGGCGCAGATGAGCAGATAGCTGTAAATTCACTGGTTGAATTGGTAGAAAGCGGCTTTAACGATTAAGGATACAGCACGGTACAAAAAACTTGCGTGACGGCTTAGTTTGTCAATAATTTGGATTTTCCGTCACGGCTGCTATTGTTTTAAAATTTTGTTAATGTATTGTGTTGGCATATGCTACGAAAAATACCTCACGGTATGGGACAGCCTGCCGTGAGGTTTTTCTTTTCTTTGCGACCGCTGCCGTAATACCAGAAAACTGTCAGCTTCCGCATAGTCCGTACCGTACCATGTTTTCGCAGAAGATTGCATAACCTCTGGTGGGGTCGTCCACAAATACATGGGTAACTGCTCCGACCAATTTACCGTTTTGTAAAATAGGACTGCCGCTCATTCCCTGTACAATGCCGCCGGTGCATTCCAGCAGCGCCGGATCGGTTACACATACAGTCATGTTGCGGGTGTTGTCAGCACCGCTGTAGTCAATTTCTTCTAGTACTACATCATACGCTTGTGGCTCGTTTCCGGAAACTGTACAGAGAATTTGTGCTGGACCGGTTTCGACCTCCTGCTTCAGAGCCATAGGAATTGCCTCTGCCTCAGATGGATTGTGGTACAAGGTACCGAAAATACCACAGCGGTTGTTGCACAGGAGTTCCCCGAGTGGGGCGCTGTCTGTGAATTCTCCTTGGAGCATGCCGGGATTGCCTGAAACTCCCTTTACCACTTGAGTGATTGTAACGGAGCTGGCATCCCCGGAGCCTACAGGATAAATGTCACCGGTGTCAGTGTCGCAGACAGGATGTCCCAGTCCCCCGAAACTTCCGCTTTCTGGATCGTAGAAAGTGAGGGTGCCAATCCCGGCACTACTGTCTCGAACCCAGATTCCGGCTTCGTAGCGATTGTCATCGTCTGCATAGGCTGGTGTCAGGGTGCAGCTGCAGGAAACTTCACCACGGGTGTAAGTGACTGTGACAGGTGTACCTCCAGAATCTTCAATTGCCTGCTGAAGTGCCTGGTTTGAAGAAATTTCCTTTCCATCTACTGATTGAATGATATCCCCGGTTTGCATGCCGGCTTCCTGTGCAGGGCATCGTTGTCCGGAACGAGTCTCAACTCGTTCTAATCCCACAATCATGGCACCTTCCATTCGAAGTTTGATACCGAATGGTTCTCCGCAGGGTACAAGCATCGGTGTATCGATTTCTTGAATTTCTACCGTTTTGATAGGAATCATGCCGAAGAGTTTCAGCGAGGCAGTTTCGGTTATGCTTCCTTCGCCTGCGGCGGCCTGAACTGTCTGAGGAACAGATGCAGCAGAAAGTGGAAATATCGTATGGACTTGTAAAGTGCTTCCCGTTTGGATATAATAATTGTCGGGGAGTTTCCATGCGTAATAAGCGGTAGTGCCATATAATTGGAGCACAATTGCGGCGGTTATGGCGGCTGTTCGCCGAATCCATCGTATCATTGTCATCAAACCTGCTTTCTATAATTTTGTTTTTTGTTGTATATAACGTTTTGGCAGAAATGTGATGCCGCCAAAAAATGCCAAAACTGCATTAAAAACATGTGCAGCGAAATCATACAGCGGTATCTGCATATATAGTACGCTGTTGGCGGCAGTTTATCAGCGTAAATGGCAGGAAACCGTGCTAGTGAATTACAGGGGATCTTTTTCGGAAAAAGACGGAAAGAATCTGAGGCAATACCGCAAAATTTGCGCCTTTGTCTGAATACGTACCTTGCCGTTTTTGCTTGATATAGAAAAGTTCCTCCTTGCAATA
>CASEVP010000048.1 GCA_949291345.1 uncultured Ruminococcus sp. | reverse complement strand
TTCATAAATGAAACAGCATTTAAATCAAAATAACGCATATCAATTACATAGATTTCGGAAAACGATTGTGTTAAACAAGGTACAAGAGCATTTCCATAACTATCCTTTACAATAACCAATGTGCGTTGATTGGTAACATCTGTTTTGACATGGGTAATTTTTTCATCACCACCCATAAAGACAAGATACCAGCTGACGGGATCAATATTATCTAATGTAATCAATAAACGTCCATTTCGCTCATTTGTGAAGTCGGTATCATAATACTGTGTGCTATATTTGTTTTTCGGACTGAAGTAGGTAAATTCTTCTGGATTTTCTTGTAAAACAGCGCTTTTTGTAAATGTGTACATGCTGCCAAGATAACCGGACAATGTTGTTTTAGAATAGTTGCTCAAAGGAGCAAATGGAACATCAGCAGTTTCTGCAAAAGCTTCAGCAGCGTAGTACGCTCCCAAGGGTGTCCAATGGTGATCTGTCCGCGCATAAATTTCTTCGTTTACATGTGCATCTAAAGCTGAATATGCATCAACAATTTTTACATTCTGTAGTGCTTGATTAATATGATTAATGTTGTCAATTTCACTTCCTGTATAACTTGAATAAGATTCTGGCAAGTAAAATGAAACAGCAGTGGGTGCTATCAATGAGTACACATTGACGTTTTCTCCAAGTTCCTGTTTATATTTGTTAATGCAGGAAGCATATGCTTCTCCCCGTTTTAAGCTGCCTCCATAAATACTAATGGCTCTTTTGTCCACCAGAACGATTCCGTCCCCAATTTCTATTGGCTTCGCTTCTTCCTCTTGTGTATTTGTTGCCTCTGTAACTGTCGTAGAGGTGACCATAGTGCTGCCTGTAGCAATAGAAACAGTAGTAGAAGTCACCGAATTTTGCTTTTCTATATCTTCATCAGATGGAGTCAATTTAGAAATGTTGCCATAGAATCGAACCTGTTCTTCTCCTTGTAATCCCTGAAAACTTTCAAGCTTGCTGATTAATTTTTTAAATGTACTTCTTCCCGGAACGGTATCTTCATAATAAGTCATAAGGTTAGAAATGTAGGTTCCATCAATCAAAGAATTCCATGAGAATGTTGGTAGTGATGCAAGTTTTCGATTTTCTTCCGCTGACTCTGTAGGACGAGCACCAACAAGAAAAAAGATGGAACCGGCAAAAATGATTGTTCCAATTGCAAAGATACGAACGACAGAGCCGATACGATTCGTGATAATGATCTGTCGTTTTAATTTGTATCGTTTTTTTCGTTCTTTGATCAATTCGTTATCTGTTTCTTCTTTTTTATCCTCATCTTCATTTGTTTTATTTTCTAAAGACGGCTCGGTAGAGAGATCAATATTATTTTTTGCAGGTATATCATTTGAATCTGACATGTTCGTTTTGGATTTGTCGTCATCATGTTGTTGGCTTGCTTTTTTGGCGGATTGGTTCATCTCAAGAAAACGATTTAAATCATGTTGTACTGATTGAAATTTTTCTTCCAATGCAGCGTCCAGGTCGAAAGGTGATTCGTGTTCATCACGATTTTGGGGCATAGCTGTATGACTCCTTTCTTAAAAGTTGGTATATAAAAACGGCATGTTTGTTGCATCCACCATCAAAATGCTGCTGACAATGAAAATAACAGAAGCAATTACTGTCCCTGTGATAGAAAATGTTAAATTGATTGCTGGATTTTTTTTCATCCATTTTTTCGGTATTTCTAATATTGGGAAACAACAGAGAACAGCAGCAATCAATAAAAATAAATTATTTTGAATTGATGTTAACAATATCGCATCCGTAAAAGTCGTTCCGTTCTGTCCACCGAGAGCAAGAAATAAATTCCCCAGCTGTGTTAGGCTGTCTGTACAATAGAAAATACCGAATCCAACGACAATAATTAATTTATTGAAGACATGTCGAAGCACAACTGGTATTTTTTTCATTCCTTTTTTCCCAATGCCCATTTCCATCATAATAAACAACCCATAATAGATGCCCCATATGATGTAATTCCAGCTTGCACCATGCCATAGTCCTGTACAAAACCATACCAACAGCAAGCCACCTATTTTTCTTCTTTTTCCAAAGATAGGAACATATAACAGATAATCACGGAAAAAAGTACCAAGAGAGATGTGCCATCTTTGCCAGAACTCTGTTATATCTTTGCAAATAAAAGGGTACTTGAAATTTTCATTTAAATGAAATCCAAATATACGTGCGATACCAATTGCCATATCCGAATATCCGGAAAAGTCAAAATATATTTGCAGTGCATAAGCGAGAATACCATACCATACACCTAATGTGCTTTGAGAAGTAAAACCATTGCCAAGAAATTGATCGACAATAGTAGAAAGATGGTCGGCTAAAATAACTTTTTTTCCTAGACCGATGGCAATTCTTCCAAAACCGATACTGATATCATCCGCAGAGGTGATACGGTTATGTAATTCGTTCTGCATGGTTTCATACCGTGCAATTGGACCGGAAATAGTAATTGGAAAGAAAGTGGTATAAAGTAGGAATGAAAAAAAATTTTTTTCACACATAACTTTTCCCCATGAACAGTCAATCAAGTAGGAAACCATGCGAAATGTGAAGAAACTGATGCCAAGTGGCAGAGGAATATTGGGTACAGTTAGTGATAACGAAAACCAAGAGTTTAGATTTTCAATAATGAAACCAGTATATTTGAAGGCAATTAAAACCCCTAAATTGATTATCAAGCCAAATGTTAGAAACGCTTTTGATGGGGAAGTATTTTGAAATTTTCCAATTAGTTTACCAAAAATAAAATTTACAATGGCACTAGCAAAAATTAGCCATAAAAAGGAAATATCTCCGCATGCATAAAAAAGAAATGAAAAAACAATCAAAACGGCATTTCGATACGAGATTTTTTTTGTGGCAAAATAACATAAAAAGCAAATCGGGAAGAATAAAAAGACAAAAAACAATCTGGAAAAAATAATCATAAGCATATACCTTCTATTTTTTTATTATGATTCAATAATTTACAATATTTTTCAAAATATGAAAATGACAAGGTGCGATACATTTTGTTCGCATTTCTTTCATTATACTACAAATTAACATAGAAATGCAAGTGATAACAGTAAAAGAATCAACTGAAAATAAATTTTGTCTTTTTTCATAAAAAAAGCGGCATATTGCCGCTTTTTTTGTTCTAACATTTCATAAGAAATCTATTTTTCACATGAAGATACAATATTCTAATAAGCTCATATAAAATCATTTCATTGCTCATGCTGTTTTATCTCTGAGGACTGGGAAGTAATTACTTCTTTTAATCCCGTTGCCAGACCCGCAAGGCCTTGTATTTCGCTCGGAATGATGATTTTAGTGGCTTTACCGTCTGCCGCTTTTTGGAAAGCTTCCAAAGATTTTAGACGAATAACTGCTTCATTTGGATTTGCTTCATTTAAGCGAACCAAACTTTCTGCAATAGCTTTTTGAACAACCTCAATAGCTTGGGCCTCGCCAGAAGCAATTCGTATCTTTTGTTCTTTGATCGCTTCGCCTTGTAAGATTGTAGCCTGTTTATCCGCTTCTGCCTTCAAAATTACAGTTTGCTTGTCAGCCTCTGCACGGAGGATTTTCGCATCTTTTTCTCCCTGTGCAACCTTAATTTGATATTCTTTTTCTGCTTCAGCACGCAAAATTTTCTCACGTTTTTCACGTTCTGCCTTCATTTGTTTTTCCATAGCGTCACGAATTTCATTAGGCGGCAAAATATTTTTTAGTTCAACTCGGATTACTTTTATACCCCAGCGATCTGTTGCTAAGTCCAGTGTTTCTGTAATACGTGTGTTGATCAAATCACGAGAAGTTAATGTTGCATCTAATTCTAGTGCGCCTATAATATTACGCAAAGTAGTTGCAGTCAAGTTTTCAATTGCAGCAATTGGATTTTCTACACCATAAGTAAATTGAACTGCATTTGTAATCTGGAAAAAAACAACAGTATCGATTTGCATGGTAACGTTGTCTTTTGTAATAACTGCTTGCGGATTAAAATCTACTACCTGTTCTTTGATTGAAACTCGTTTGGCAACTCTGTCTAAAAATGGCACTAGAAAATGAATTCCCGTTCCCCATGCTTTATAAAATGCACCAAGTCTTTCCACAACGTAAGTGTTTGCTTGTGGAACAATACGGATTCTGGTGATTAGTACAACTACAATAAAAATAATTAATGCCACTACAAAATAAACCATTACCATTTCCTCCTAAATATATTTATGATTATGACATTTGTTACGGTTTATATGCATGCAAGTTGCAATTTATACCGTGGTTTCTTCTTTTATTTTGACTGGACAAACAATAAGCTTCGAGCCGTCTACGGCAACAACTCGAACACTGTCATCAACAGCAATAATTGTTCCATCTTGTGAAATTGCAGTCCAATCGACACCATTTAAACGAACACGACCTGTTTGATTTTCACCATCAATTTTTTGAATAACTGTAGCTACTTTTCCAATTTCTTGAGAATTCGTATTTTCAATCTGAAATTGAAAAATTTTTTTTACAATCGGACGTGTACAAATCAAAAGTAAAATAGATACAATGAGGAAAAGTATACTTTGTGTTACTGACGATGCATGAAGACAAGCAGCTATAAATGCAGCAAGAGAACCAGCAGCAAACCAGATGCTAATTAATTGTTGACTTAAGATTTCCGCAGCTACTGTAATTATAAAGATACCACCCCAGACTAACAAAGAAATATATGCATCCAATAAAAACAAACTCCTTTCTAAACAAGATTGTTATAATTGATTTGCACTTTTAGTATACCACAATATTGAACGAATGTAAATAGATAACGTAAAGAAAATGAAATAACTTTAGTTGGCATTTTAAATCATCAAATGAATTATGTTATGCAACGCAGTAAGGTATTATTTTATAATTCAATATAATTATGGTTTAATAATGATATGTTTATAATGTATTCACACAAACATATTTGCACAAATTTCCCGTATATTTTCATTCTATTGTGTTAAAGCCTTTTTCAGAAAAAACTCCTGAAAAATTTTGCCTTAACCTTATATATAATATATAGGAAAAATTTTTATAAAAACCCCATTTTTTTCAAAAAAATTTAGTTTTGAACTTTATTTGTTTTCTAGATGAATACCAAGCGTATTGCAAATTACATGAACTACGCCATTTCGGTTGTTGGAAGGTGCAATAAATTTTGCATGTTGCTGCACATGTTTTGGTGCATTTTCCATTGCATAACTGTATTGTGCGCTTTCCAACAAAGAAATATCGTTATCATAATCTCCAAAAGACATTGTCTCTGCTGCAGTAATGCCAAGGCGTTCCTGTAACATAGCGACAGCAGAGCCTTTGGTTATACCTTTGCACATAATGTCCATCCAGTATTTTCCTGAAACAGACAATTCATGTGTTTTTTCAAATTCCTGCATCATGATTGGATAAACATGTTTTGCCGTTCCCATTAAATTACAAAGTGCAATTTTTAGTATTGGTTCATCAATTGCATACAAATTTTGATAAGGAACAGATTGGAAAGAAAGATAATAGCGTTTAATCTCTTCAAAAGCTTCTGTTCCAGCTTCTTTTGGAAAATAAATGTGATGAAATCCGCATAAAACAGGTACTGTATTCGGATCATGATGAAATAAATCTAGAACATGGTGAATCACATCTGAAGAAAGATTATGCAAAATGGGCGCTTCATGCGGATACATTACGCACGCACCATTATCGCATATAAAGATCATTTCATCAGCTAGTTCGCCAAAAAGAGGCTTCAGGGCAATCGGCGAACGTCCACTGGCAACAGCAAATGTGATATCACGATGATACAATTCTTCCAATAAATTTGCAAGTTCTAACGGAAGGCGCTTGTTATCATCCAATAGGGTACCATCCATATCAGTAACAATTAGTTGTACCATACTCTAATTCCCCCTTATCCTATGCTATAGTATACCATAAGTTTTATGAAAATCAAGTAGTACGTCGTGAATTTTTTTTTTAAATCATAGTAACACATACGAAGTTTATATACGAATATTAAAAATAGAAGGAGACAGTTATGCATTATTTTGGGAAAGTTTTCGCATCAATGCAATTTCCGCAGCATAACCCTCATCATCATTTGGTGTTTCTAGAATAAAAGGAAGATTTTTGAGAGCAGGATGATTTATTACTCTTGTTAGAGCCTCCAAACCAATTTGACCTTTTCCCAGTTTTTGGTGTCTGTCCTTATGAGAGCCGCATGAATTCATGCTGTCATTAAGGTGAACAGAACAAAGTTTGTGTAGACCAATAACAGCATCAAATTTTGTCAGTATACCATCTAGATTGTGAACAATATCATATCCTGCATCCCATATATGACAAGTATCAAGACAAATTCCCATTTTGTCCTGCAATTTCACTCTGTCTAAGATTTCTCGTAATTCTTCAAACGAGCTTCCCACTTCACTCCCTTTTCCTGCCATGGTTTCCAATAATATTGTTGTATGCTGTTCTGGTGAGAGTACACTGTTTAATGCATCTGCAATTTGAGCAATTCCAATTTCGATGCCTTGTCCTGTATGGCTGCCCGGATGAAAATTATAGTATTGATTGGGTGTATACTCCATTCGGCGTATGTCATCTTGCAGCATTTGGAAACCAAATTTTCTAATTTCTGGTTTAGCAGAGCAAAGATTCATTGTATACGGAGCGTGTGCAACCAGTTTATCAATATTTTTTTCCCGTATATATGATAAAAACTCCAGTATATCCTTTTCTTGAATGGGTTTTGCGCTTCCTCCACGCGGATTACGGGTAAAGAATGCAAATGTATTTGCCCCTAGTTTTACAGCGTGTTTTGCCATTGCCATATACCCTTTAGAAGAGGGGAGATGGTTGCCTATTCGAATCATGTTGTTTCCTCCTTACTTGTAGATTCAGCTGGCTGTGTATCTATTACATCTTCTGGCTCTATGGTATCATCTAGATCTTCCATAATGCGGATAAAAACTTTTTCAGCAATTGCATATGTTTCCTCCATTTCTTCCAGACTGTCATACGTTTCTACCGGGGCACGAAGGCCTATGGATAGGTCACGGTCAACACTACCTGGATAGCCAATTTTTGTAGCAAAGTCGGTTTGACGTAAATAATAACCTCTTCCTCGAATATTTTCATGTCCCGGGTATAATGACTCGAGATCCACCAATGTTTCATCGGGCGCAATATACTGATTTGCTTTGCTATCTGTCAGAACAATAATGGCATCGGACAATTGAAATTGTGTAGAAAGTTTTGTCACATTTCCGGTATAGAAATCAGAATTTTCAAAATTATCATCAATCGGGATAGGATAGATATCTACTTGTATTTTTCCATCACCGTTTTCGTCATCTGTGAATTGTTCAAAATATTTTTCCAACTGCTGTGTGCGATTTTGTATGTCAGAATCGTCTGTTAGTACCATAACGATCAAATCAGGACGTACTTGTGTAACATAGTCCACAATTAGAAAGACAAAAACACCAATAATAAAAACTGTGATCAATAACCACCATTTACTATGATAGAAAAAATTTCGGATTTTTTCCCAAAGAGACAACTTGATCTTTTCTTCTTTTACTTCATAGATCATTTCGCTTTTAGAAATGAGACCTTGTTTTAAACGCATAAGTTCAATTCGTTCTTGTTGAATTCTTTTCGCGTATTCTTCTTTTTCTTTCTTTTCTTTTTTTTCTATTATGGCGCGTCTTTCTTCCTCTGCTTTTTCTTCTTTTTTTGCATCTTGTTCATCAATTTCACGCATGGTTTCTATCAGTGTTTTTTTCTTTACTTTTTTGGGAGAGTTTGTTTTTGACGTGTCATTGGATGATGAGTTGAATGCAAAATCATGCTTTTCTTCCTGCATAAGTACCTCCGTTTTGAATAAAAGGGGAATCAAGCAGGCGGAATAATTCCGTCTTTGCTGATTCCCCCTTTAAAATATAGCATAATTATATGCGGTTTAGTATAATACCTTTGCCTCTGTATCATATCTATTCATATTTTATTTATTCTCAGATAATTCTTGATCTGTAGATTGTTGACCGTATTTTGGCAACGGACGCATTGTCGGAAACAAAAGAACATCTCTTATGGAAGCACTATCAGTCAATAACATTACCAGGCGGTCAAGTCCCAAACCAAGTCCGCCTGTTGGCGGCATACCATATTCCAGTGCAGTAATAAAATCTTCATCAACTTCGCCTGTCGTATCTCCCATAGCCCGTCTTACTTCTACTTGTTTTACAAAACGAGCTTTTTGATCAATTGGGTCGTTCAATTCAGAAAATGCATTTCCCATCTCACGTGCATAAATAAAATATTCAAATCGCTCAGTAAATGCTGGATTCTCAGGCTTGCGTTTTGCTAGCGGTGAATTTTCAACTGGATAATCATAAATAATTGTTGGCTGAATTAATTGCTCTTCGACAAAAGCATCAAAAAATGCAATTAATACATGTCCCTTGGTTGCGTTGTTGCCTTCTTCAACATCAATACCTTTTTCTTTTGCACATTTCCTTGCATCTTCATCAGTTTCCCACGTATTATAATCAACACCTGCATATTTTCGAACTGCTTCTACCATGGTCAGACGTTCCCATGGCTCTCCAAGATGAATATCAGTTCCTTGATAAGAAATAATATCATTTCCGCAAATTTTTTTGGCAAGTGTGCGATACATATCTTCAATTAGATCCATCATGCCATGATAATCAGTATAAGCTTGATACATCTCAATAGAAGTAAATTCAGGATTGTGCGAAGGATCCATCCCTTCATTACGGAAGATACGTCCAACTTCATAAACACGATCAAAGCCGCCTACAATCAGCTTTTTCAAATTTAATTCAGTTTCTATACGCAGAAACATATCCATATCCAAAGTATTATGGTGTGTCACAAAAGGTCTTGCAGCCGCAGCAATTTGCAAAGGCAAAAGCACTGGTGTTTCTACTTCTAAGTAGCCGATATTATCCAAATAAGCACGAATTTCTCTTAAAATTTGACTTCTTGTAACGAAAGTCTTCTTCACATCAGGATTTACGATCAAATCTAAATATCTTTGGCGATAGCGAGTGTCCTGATCTTTTAAACCATGCCATTTTTCCGGAAGAGGAAGCAGCGATTTAGACAACATAGTGATTTCTTGGGCATGAATAGAAATTTCTCCTTTTTTAGTACGAAAAACATATCCTTTTACACCGACAATATCACCGATATCCCATTTTTTAAATTCTTTAAAATTATCTTTACCAATATCATTCATACGAACATAGACCTGTATTCGATCTGTGTCATCACGAACATCGATGAAATTTGCACGACCCATATCGCGCCAACTCATAATTCTTCCAGCAATTGAGACGGGCTGTTCTTTTAATACATTTAATTTCTGCTGTAGAACCTCTTCATCTCCATTTGCTTCTTGGATAAATTGTTCTTCTGTTTGCGCGTAAGATTTTTTAATCAAATTTGCTTTTGCAGTGACATTATATTTTGTAATTTGATATGGATCATTGCCGTCAGCTTGACGTTGCAGTAATTTCTCGACACGAATCTGTCGAAGTGTTTTTGCATCCTGTTCCATTACAGATGGATTCGTTTGATTTTCCATGAATTTCACACTTTCTACCAATTAAATTTATTTACTGATTTCCAATATTTCGAATTTTAGTTCTCCGATAGGCGCTTCTATAATAAATGTATCACCAATTTTTTTCTTTAGTGCACCTTTTCCAATGGGAGATTCATCAGAAATTTTACCTTCTGAGAAATTTGCTTCATTGCTGCTTACAATCTGAAGTGTTTCGATTTTACCAGAACGAAAATTTTTTAGTTTAATTGTTGAGCCAAGTCCTACTTCATCAACAGAGATGCTGTCATCATCCACAATTTCAGAATTATCCAGAGTGTACTGGATTTCCATAATCTGTGCTTCCAGAATAGCTTGTTCATTTTTTGCCTCATCATATTCTGCGTTTTCAGAAAGGTCACCCTGTGCACGAGCTTCTTTCAATTTTTGTGCCATTTCAGCACGACGAACTGTTACCAAAAAATCGAGTTCTTCCTGAAGTTTTGCTGCACCGGATTTAGAAATCTGCTTTTTTGCCATAGTATAGATACTCCTTTAGATTTGGTTTAAGACAATAATTTTATTATAGTATATTTTTTTCATAATGTCAACTGTAAATTTGGAGATCTGTAAATTTGGATTCTAGGTTTACAATAGAAGGATGATAATTCAATAAAAAATAGTGGAAAAGTCGAACGTTCTCACCGAAAAGGCAACGAATATTTCTATGCAATGCATACGTTTTACTCGTTTGAAGATTTTAAAAAGCAGCTTGCTGTTCACACCAGAAAATATAACCTTTTTCCTATGTGTGCCCTGAATTGGAGCTCTCCTGTTGACTTCATTAAAGCTTTTTTACTACCAGAGAAATTTTTTAACTCATTTATTATTGCATCATTATTTATAATGTATTATTAATAAATATACAAAATTTAGAGGTATGAGGTATTGAGAAATCATTATGATATAATGTATTGATAATTTAATATGAAAGATGCTCTTGCTGTTTGTACAGCAGAAAAACTATTTTTGTGGTTTATACTCGAAAAAAACGTGAGAATCGTTGTGCATAAGGGGGAGTTTGACAGATTATGCAAAAACAAATGAAAAAAAAGGAAAATCATATTGACAAAATCGTAAAAAATGATATACTTAAAATATAATAGCATTGTGTCATAGTTATGTAATGTAAGCTGTATGAACAGAAATCAACAGAAAGGAATACATTGATGAATATCTGGCATGATATCAATCCGAAACGAATTACTGTAGACGAATTTGCAGCAGTAATTGAGATCCCCAAAAACAGTAAGGTAAAGTATGAACTCAATAAAGAAACTGGCGTGTTGGAAATGGATCGTATCTTGTATACTTCAACACATTATCCAGCAAATTATGGCTTTATTCCACGAACATATGCTGATGATGGAGATCCATTAGATGTACTCGTGCTCTGTTCACAAACGTTGCATCCGATGACAATCGTCCGTTGTTATCCAATTGGTGTAATACATATGATTGATAACGGACAGAGGGATGACAAAATTGTCGCAATTCCATGTAATGATCCTACTTATAATACATATCACAATATTGACGATTTGCCAAGGCACATTTTTGAAGAAATCGTTCATTTTTTTCAAGTTTATAAGGAATTGGAACATAAAACAACTGCTGTGGATGAAGTAGAAGACGTATATTCTGCAAAAGAAATTATTGCAGCCGACATTGAACACTATATTGACAAGTTTTGTAAGGGCTGACGAACAGAGATATGTTAAAAATGGAGTTGGACTGGTGAATGTGCAACTTCAAAAAATAGAAAGAGGTATTATGTATGGTATCAGCATCAGACATTTTGTTCAATCATGAAACAAATGTAGCACCATTGGGGCTCATCGCAATGGACAGTGCCAGAGAATTGGGCGAAAAAATTGACAATTATATGGTAGAATGGGAGCATAATGTAGTATATAATGTATACACATTTTTGATTTAATGTGATTGTCATCGTTTATCTTCAGGATATGGAAAGGTCTTAATTAAATCGACGATTCGTGGTAAGGATCTGTTTATTATCGTTGATGTAGGTAACTATAATATTAAATATCAGATGTTTGATCAGATGAATTCCATGTCACCAGATGATCATTATCAAGATTTAAAGCGAATCATTCAGGCTGCAAGCGGTAAAGCGCACCGAATTAACGTGATTATGCCAATTTTATATGGAGGGCGTCAGCATCGCCGGAATTATCGGGAATCTTTGGATTGTGCCTGTGCATTGCAGGAACTTGCTCAAATGGGTGTTTCCAATATTTTGACAGTTGATGCACATGATCCACGTGTCCATAATGCGATTCCTCTGATGGGCTTTGACAATATGATGCCGTCTTATCAGGTACTGAAAACAATGTTCTATACCATTCCACATTTAAAGACAACACCAGATGAATTTATGGTTATTAGTCCTGATGAAGGCGCATTGAATCGTAATATGTATTATGCATCAATGTTGGGTGTCCAAATGGGAATGTTTTACAAAAGACGTGACTATTCTAAAATTATTAGCGGTCGAAACCCAATTGTTGCACATGAATATCTTGGTAACTCTGTTGAGGGAAAAGATGTTTTTATTGCAGATGATATCATTTCATCTGGTGAATCAATGTTGGATATTGCATATGCACTAAAAGAACGGAAAGCACGTCGCGTATTTTGTTATGCAACATATGGTTTGTTTGTTAATGGACTAGAAAAATTTGACAAAGCAAATGAAGATGGTTATATTGACGCAGTATTCAGTACCAATTTAACGTATCGAACTGAGGAATTG
>CASEVP010000047.1 GCA_949291345.1 uncultured Ruminococcus sp. | reverse complement strand
AAAAAGCACACCCGGTCTATGATTTCTTTAAAAAAATTGATATCCAGCGTATGGAAAAATTGATTGCGCAGGTGGATTCTTTTACCCTGCTCACAAAGTACATGGCGGATAAAATGAAGGTGAGGCAGCGCCCTTATATTGTGGTGGAAGGAATTACCGATGAAGCCACAATTCCATTCAACAGCCAAAAGCCGTCCGGAAAGAAGATTGCTTATGCCGGAAAACTGGTGGAGGCGTTTGGAGTAAAACGGCTGATAGAGGCTTTTGCACTTCTTCCCGATCAAGAAGAAACCCTTCATATTTGTGGGGGTGGGGAACTCAAATCTTATGTGGAGGAAGCCTGCAGGAACGACGATAGAATCCACTATTATGGTGTGGTTTCGGCTGAAAAAGCCAATGAAATTTTACGGAATGCGGATGTGCTGGTGAACCCCAGACAAAATGATGACGAGTATACAAAATATTCATTCCCGTCAAAAAATATCGAATATTTGATGACAGGAAATGCAGTTGTAGCGTATATGCTGGATGGTATGCCAGTGGACTATCAGCGAATGTTGTATATCCCGGAGGATAATACTACGAAAAAATTGGCTACTACAATAGAAAGAGCTTTGCAAGCGGAGCGGCTTCTAGAAAAGAGGAAAGAGGCAGAGTACTACATCGGTACACATCTCTACGTTGCATCGGTTGGAGAGAAAATTGTTGGATTGATTGAGAATGCCCCTTTAGTGCAGAAAAATTGACACATGTGGCCTATTAGCATACTGGTAAATGATTTTGAAAAGGGTTCTTGGACCTTTTCAGTTGCAATGCTCCGTATTTGTATCTGAAAAAGCTGTACCCATAAAAATATAAGGGGAATGTAAATGTTACCGTATATTTTTCTTGATCTGATTTTGATACTTCTTTTTTTGTTGGAACAAAATAAGAAAAAATACGGCACCCTTATTTGTGGCAATTACAAGCTCACGGAGCGAAGAAGTATCTTTTTTGGTTATTTAACTATTGGTGTCATAGGGCTTTTTATGGGGCTGCGAGGAAGTTTCACAGCAGATTATACCAACTATAGTGATATATTTTTGGACTCCATCCAAAAAAGTCTCATGCAAATCTTAACACAGCCGGTCTATCAGGAAACCGGATATGTGATCCTGAACAGGGTGATCGGATTTTTTACATCCAATCCTCATGTTTTTCATTTCATAGAATCATTTATTTTTGTTGGCCTCATTATGTTGGTAGGAATGCAACTGACCGATCACATAATGATGTTTGCCCTGCTGTTTGTAAATGCTGGTATTTATTTCCATTCTTTCAATATGGTTAGGCAAACTTTGGCAGCGGCTATCGTTTTTGCAGCAGTAGAAGCTTTGACAAAAAAGAAAAATGTAAAGTTTGTAGTTCTCGTTCTGGTTGCAGTGTCAATCCATACCACCGCAATCGCAGTGCTAGTTTTGTGGCCGTTTCTGGTGCAAAAGGTAAGACTTAAAAATATTATGCGAATCGTTTTGGCCACGATTGCTGCCTATATTTTGTTAAATCCCATCATCGCATTTGTACAGCGATTCCGCTATAGTGGGTATACCTATGGCATGGAGGGGGGAACAATCAATGCGTTTATTTTTCAGCTCGCGATTTGTGCCTTTTCTTGGCTTGTATGCGGAATGGGCCTGGTTGATGTCAAAGAGAGAAAATATCAGATTTTGTTGAATTGTTCGCTGCTATATTTCATGTTTTCAGTGCTAATGTTGTCAGTTTACCAATTGACGAGGCTTATGTACTTTTTCTCAACACCGATGCTGGTTCTTTGTTGTGATGCAATGTACAAGGTATATGGAAAAAGTAGGTTCATAGCGCAGGCAGGGATTATTGTTCTGCTCGTTATATACATGTTTGTTTGGCTGTCTGGGACAGGATATGATCCCTATTGGACGTTTTTGCAGGGGTGAATTTCCAGAACCAAGATTGCTTGTAAAAGGTGTGTCACAGTAAAATGACAGTGTTTGAAATCAATTCCGTTCCATACGGCAGTACCGGAAGAATCATGTTCCAGATTGCGGATGTAATCAAATCCAATGGAGGAACAGCGTATACTTCGGCTTCCTATACGAAACCGAGAGGAGAAAAATTTCCGGCACATTATTATCGTATTGGCGGAATGACAGGAAAAACTGCCCATATTCTTTTGGCGAAGCTGACAGGGAGCCACGGCTGTTATTCCCATTTTGCCACATATCGTCTGATTGAAAAAATCAAGAAAGTCAAGCCGGATATCATTCATTTACACAATATTCATGGCTGGTATTTGAATTGGCCTATGCTTTTTCGATATCTGAAACAAGC
>CASEVP010000046.1 GCA_949291345.1 uncultured Ruminococcus sp. | reverse complement strand
CAATCGATTTTTGTGTTAATTTTTGTGCATTCATATACGTTTCCTCCTGTAAAAAAATAATCTTTCAACATAACATCAAAAGCATCCAAAGTATCCAATATATTTTCATTATTATATTGAGATAATGGGATTATTCATTATCTACAAACGGTTCATAAAATCCTTACGCAATGCAACATACTCCTGCTCCAATGTTTGCTGCAAAGCTTGAACAGACAGCATCTGCTGTTGACCCCGAAAATATGATTGTAATACCATATGAAACATTTGAATATAGTCCCCTACCAGCGCACCTAAAATTGTATCTTCATTCACACCTCTTCGTATAATTTGTTTTGAAAATCGACCCGGCACAATCTCATACATTCCTTGTGCAATTGCTCCCTTAGGGTCATAAAAAGACTCCAGTTTAACCCAAAAGTAAAAAAACGATTGCATCGCATCCAATAATGCAGTATTCTGTGTGCGGCATGTCACTCGCAATTCGCCAATCTTATCTTGCTGTATATCACGATATAATACAATATTATATCGTATTGTCGGTCTGTATTTGTATTGAATAGATCCTAAAATAGAAAGAACAGCATTTGAGCTTTGCTCCTGAATGCGAAAAGCAGAATCCATTTGCTTTGTCAAGCAGGAAAAAATTTTCCGCATTTGTTGCTCGGGCGTAGTATAACTAACATACTCCGCCAAAAGTTGATTGATTAAATTTGAACGACTCATTCCCTGCTTCATTGCCAACCGATCAATTGCCGCAACAACATCATCCATTAATATTAAACTATATGTACTGCGTTTCACCTTATCGCCGCCTTTCTCTTTGCTTCTATATTTTATTATACTCATAAAATATAATTTGTCAACATAATTATATAATATTTATATCAATTTTTTGTTTTTTTAACTAATAGTTATAAATTGCATATATTTTCTAATAAAAAAATACTATTTATTTTAATAAACAAATTAATGCTTTAAAAATAAATTTAAACCACCGTCTGTTTCCTTTGTCAATATTTTGTACCAATTGGAATACAATTCTGGGTGATATGCCAATTTCTCCATATGCAGTGTAAACAACAGTTGCATTTTACTTGGATTTCCTGTATAATATAGTATGCATATTGCAAATTTGATTGAAATGTGAGGATTTTATCGTATGGCTGAACTGAAATATGAAATTGTGGAGCATGTAGGTGTCATTGGAGAAAATGCAAGAGGTTGGAACAAAGAATTGAACTTAATCAGTTGGAATGAAAGAGAGCCCAAGTATGACATTCGTGATTGGGCTCCTGACCACAGTAAAATGGGAAAGGGTGTTACACTTTCGGCGGATGAACTGGCTTCTTTGAAAGAACTTCTGGCGGCATTGGATCTGGACTCCTTTGAATAAAAATGATATAGGCAGTTTATCGTACAATTACGCCAGTATACAGTTTTGTAAAGATAATATTGTTTATCGCAGTAAGCAGGGTTTGTTTTAGAACGCACTCTGCTTTTTTATGTTTGTAATAATTGCACAGTTGATTAAAATAAAAAATGTATAAATTAAACAAAACTTGCAAAATGACTTGTGATTTATATAAAAATGTATTACAATGAAATTATGTGAATTTTTTCGAAAGAAGGGAATTTGGTGAGTAATTCAAAGATTATGCTTGGCAATGCTGCAATTGCACAAGGAGCTTATGAAGCTGGTGTAAAAGTTTCTGCTGCATACCCCGGCACACCAAGCACAGAAATAAGCGAATGTATTGCAAAATATCCAGAAGTTTATGCGGAATGGTCTCCTAATGAAAAGGTTGCCATGGAAGTGGCAATTGGTGCATCTATTGCAGGTGTAAGAGCAATGGCATCTATGAAATTAGTGGGAGTTAATGTTGCCGCTGATCCTCTGTATTCGATTGCTTATGCAGGTGTTAACGGCGGTTTGGTTTTGGTTGCCGCAGACGATCCCGGAATTTATAGTTCTCAAAATGAACAAGACACACGCATGGTAGCACGTGCGGCAATGGTACCGGTTTTAGAACCTTCTGACAGTGAAGAAGCACGTATTTTCACTAAGCTTGCTTTTCAATACAGTGAACAATATGACACACCTATTATTGTACGAACCACTACACGTTTATCGCATTCACAAGGTGTTGTACATCCAAAAGAAAGAGAAGAAGTACCGGACAAACCATATGTACGTGATATTGCTAAAAATGTGCTAATGCCGGCAAATGCGCAAAAACGACATATCATCGTAGAACAGCGTATGAAACAAATGGCAAACGACGCATGTCATTTTTCCATCAATCGAGTAGAAATGCGGGATACCAAAATCGGTATTATCACAAGTGGTATTCCTTATCAATATGTAAGAGAAGCCATTCCAAATGCATCTGTTCTAAAGCTAGGACTTGTTCATCCTCTTCCTAAAGACTTGATCACTGAATTTGCATCAAAAGTTGATACATTATATATTGTGGAAGAATTAGAGCCGGTAATAGAAGAGCAGGTTCGGTCATGGGGAATCCCCTTGATTGGTAAGGAAATATTCACTGTACAGGGTGAATACAGTGCAAATATGCTGCGTCAAGCAATCCTGCATCAGCAAATTACGCTGACAAAACCTGCCACTGTACCACAACGACCGCCCATTCTATGTCCCGGATGTCCACATCGTAGTGTATTTTCTGTCATGAAAAAATTAAAACTGCATGGTGCCGGAGACATCGGATGCTATACATTAGGTGCAGTTGCCCCTTTGAGCGTTATGGATTTTAACGTTTGCATGGGTGCAAGTATTTCTACGTTGCACGGCATGGAAAAAGCAAAAGGTAAAGCATTCATACAAGATTGGGTTGCATTAATCGGAGACTCCACTTTTCTGCATACAGGTGTTAACTCTCTAATGAACATGGTATATAACAAGGCAACCGGAACTGTAATTATCTTGGACAATTCAACGACTGGAATGACTGGTCACCAAGATCATGCTGCTACTGGCAAAACATTGCAGGGCGAGACAACCTATGCTATCAATATATATCATTTATGTAAAGCAATGGGCATAGAGCATGTATATGAAATTGATGCGTTTGACATAGAAGGACTTGAAAAACTACTAAAACAAGAAACGAAACGAGATGCGCTTTCTGTCATTATTACAAAATCTCCCTGTGCACTATTAAAAGAGTTTGTGCCGAAAGGAAAATGCATTATTCACGAAGAAAAGTGTAAAAAATGTGGACAATGTTTAACGCCGGGATGTCCAGCAATGATAAAACAGGAAAATGGTATTCCAAAAATTGATTCAACTATGTGCAATGGATGCCAACTTTGTCAAAAACGTTGTAAATTTGATGCAATTTCGTTAATTCCACGTGAAAAAGGAGGCAAGTCATAATGCAATCAAAAAATATTATGATTGTTGGTGTCGGTGGACAAGGTACACTTCTCACCAGTCGTGTGTTGGGAAAAATTGCTTTAACCGGTGGATATGATGTTAAGCTTTCCGAAGTACACGGAATGGCACAACGCGGCGGAAGTGTTGTGACATTTGTACGTTATGGTGATAATGTTGCAGAACCTATTGTAGAAGAAGGTCAAGCAGATATCCTGATTGCCTTTGAACGCTTAGAAGCACTTCGCTATGCACATTTCCTGAAAACAGATGGTGCAATTATTGTCAATAATACCAGAATTGACCCAATGTCCGTAGTAATCGGCGCTTCAGCCTATCCGGAAAAAATCCTAGAGAAATTGCAGAATCCGAAAGTGACTATGCAAGATGGCAAAATCCAAACGGTACATCATCGTATATTAGCTGTCGATGCCACTGCAGAAGCGCTAAAACTTGGAAATGCTCGCGTATTTAATACAATCATACTCGGCGTTGCCGCACAGCATATGGAGTTTTCAGAAGAGGAATGGTTACAAGTAATTGCTGATACAGTACCGCCAAAAACCATTGAAATCAATCAAACCGCCTTTATGAAAGGCTATCATTATCAAGGAATCTAAATATTCCAAGAACAGGAGTAACTCTTTATGCCGATAACAGATCTATTAGAAGAAAATGCGAGAAAATATGGTAATGATGTTTGTCTCGTGGAAGTTAATCCCCAAATTCAGGAAACACGCCGTGTACTTTGGAAGGATTATGAACTGATTCAACCAACTTCATCATTTTGGTATCGACGGGAAATCACATGGCATGTATTTGATGAAAAAGCAAACCGGTTTGCACAGCTTTTGATCAGCCGTGGTGTGAAAAAAGGAGACAAGGTAGCAATTTTACTCATGAATTGTCTCGAATGGCTGCCCATTTACTTCGGAATCCTTAAAACCGGTGCAATTGCTGTTCCAATGAATTTTCGATACAGTTCGGAAGAAATACAATATTGCCTAGATCTTGCCGATGTTAATGTGCTGGTATTCGGTTCCGAATTCATTGGTCGTATTGAATCCATCGCTGAAACTATTAGCAAAAATCGAATCTTATTCTATGTAGGCGGTGACTGCCCTTCTTTTGCCGAAGATTACGACAAACTCACTTCAAATTGTGCAAGTATTTCTCCTGGCGTACCTCTGGCAGATGATGATGATGCAGCAATTTATTTTTCTTCCGGAACAACCGGATTCCCAAAAGCAATTCTGCATAAACACCGCAGTTTAATGCATTCCTGTAAGGTAGAACAAATGCATCACCATCAAACCAAAGAAGATGTATTTTTATGTATTCCTCCTTTATATCATACTGGCGCAAAAATGCATTGGTTTGGCAGTTTATTAACAGGCGGACGTGCTGTTTTATTGAAAGGTGTTAATCCGCAAACCATTTTGGAAACTGTTTCCCGCGAAAAATGTACGATTGTATGGCTGCTTGTTCCATGGGCGCTAGATATTTTAGAAGCACTTGACAACGGTACTGTACATCTAGAGGATTATCAATTAAATCAATGGCGTTTAATGCATATTGGTGCACAACCTGTTCCTCAAAGTCTGATTCGACGTTGGAAAGTCTATTTTCCGAATCACCAGTATGATACTAATTATGGACTAAGTGAATCCATTGGACCCGGCTGTGTACATTTAGGTTTGGAAAATATCCATAAAGTGGGGGCAATTGGTGTGCCTGGTTTTGGATGGGAAGTAAAAATCATCAATGAAAACGGTGAAACAGTAAAACAAGGCGAAGTTGGTGAACTAGCTGTAAAAGGTCCGGGGGTAATGGAATGCTATTACAATAACCCGGAAGCAACAGCTGAGGTACTTCATGAAGGTTGGCTGTATACCGGCGACATGGCGCGGCAAGATGAAGATGGATTTTATTTTCTTGTGGACCGCAAGAAAGATGTGGTCATAAGCGGCGGTGAAAATATATATCCTGTCGAAATTGAAAATTTTATGAGTAAATTTGATAAGATCAAAGATGTTGCCGTAATTGGATTGCCGGATAAAAGATTAGGTGAGATTGCAACCGCAATTGTTGAATTAAAACAAGGTGTTACCTGTACTGAAGAAGAAATCAATACATTTTGTCTTGGCATGCCGCGATATAAAAGACCCAGAAAAATTATTTTTGCCAATGTCCCTAGAAATGCAACAGGTAAAATTGAAAAACCCAAGCTTCGCAAAATGTATTGCGGTGATAATCTGATTGCAAAAGAAAACCAAAGTTAATTTTGGCAGAATATCATTGTGCCATCTATGAAACCATTCTTATTTTTAAAACAAAACAGTAAAAACTACATTAAAATAAAACCTCCTAGGATGATAACCTTAGGAGGTTTTATAATGAACCTCAAAATATGGATGTATCAATCATATGAATTTCGTTTTATTCTATGATTTCAATAATTTTTTAATAAATTCGATTTTTCTATCAAATTCTACAACTTTTTGTGCAAAAATAAAAATATATTCTATGTTTAGTTGACAATTCATGTTTAATATGTTATAATTATAATATTCAATTTTTAATTTTGGGAGTTAATGCGTCGCTCCGAATTTTATAAAATAATTGAGCAAACCAGAAAAATTCAAAGTACTTTTCATAAAGTAATATTCGTATTTAGAGAATGGAGGATTATTAAAATGTGGCTCAAAAAAATATTATCTGTAGGATTGTCAGCAGTACTGCTGCTGACATCCACGATATTTGGTTGGAATTCTCTGTCAGTTTTTGCCGACGAAGTGCAAACTGCACTAGAGATTACACAAGAAATGACCATTGGCTGGAACATAGGTAACTCTTTGGATGCTACCGGAAAAACCGGATTAGATCAGGAAACGAGTTGGGGAAATCCAAAAATTACGCAAGAATTAATTAACACTGTAAAGGCAAAGGGATTTAATACCATCCGTATTCCTACCACATGGTACAACAATGTAACAACAGCGACAGATGCGAATGGCAAAATAATTTATACCATCAATTCGGACTGGCTCGCACGTGTCAAAGAAGTTGTTGACTATGCATATCAGCAAGATATGTATGTGATACTGAATTTACACCATGAAGAATGGATTAATCGTTCTGATTTTCCGGATGCTTATGATGAAATGTCTCCTCGTCTCATTCAAATGTGGCAGCAAATTGCAAAATATTTTAAGGATTATGGACAAAGACTAATTTTCGAAGGTATGAATGAACCTCGTCAAACCAATGTCACTTATGAATGGCAAGGAAATAACGAATGCTATGAAGTAGTAAATAAATTAAATGCTGATTTTATACAAACTGTACGCTCTGTAGAATCTCCGTATCGTGATACACGCCTACTGATGATTCCTTCATATGCGGCTTCGGCATACGCAAGCTGTTATTCTTCACTGGAAATTCCAGAAGATCCATATGTAGCAATTTCCTTGCATGCATACACGCCGTATGCATTTGCCATGGGAGACGGCGATCACAGCCAATTTTCAAGTAAATATCAAAGCGATTTGGACTCCCTATTTACCGATATCCAATACTACTTTACAGATAAAAATATACCCGTTGTATTGGGTGAATTTAGTGCTTCCAATTATCAGAACACGGAAGCTCGATGCGAATGGGCCAAATATTATCTCACTTGGGCAAAAAAACTGGGAATTCCATGCGTTCTTTGGGATAATAATGCGATCACCAATTCCACTTCCGCTTCCGAAGCACATGGCTATGTCGACCGAAGCAATAATACATGGTATGAAGCTTCTGAACCAGTTGTTGATGCTATGATGGCAGTCATATACGATAACAACATTGCCTGGGGATCTGAGCGCCATCGTCCAAAATGGATACACAAAGAAATGGATTCCGGTAATCTATTGTTCAACAGTCAAGAAGGACAACAATTGATTGCGAACGATCCAAACAGCAATTGTACCTCTCCTGTAGATGTAAATACCGATATTGTAAATGATACGTCTGAAATTGCAATTCGTTATAGCGGAAATACAGCACCCATACTTGCATTTACAGATGCACAATGGGATAATTGGACTGAAATCAATGCTTATGACTTAGATGAGGAAAACGGAATCGCATATTATTCTTATGAAAGCATTGTAAACGCTTGGGGTGATGTCAATACAGCAGCTCATTTATTTGTCCGTGCAAGTTCTAACATGACCATTTATCAAATAGCTTCTATTGAAAAAGCAGTTTTGGATAACAGTTCCGGCAATGATACTGCTTCTCCTCTTATGGGAGATGTTGATGCAGATGGTGAGATAACAATTTTGGATACTGTGAAATGTATAAAGTACTTGCTGCATATTGAAACATTATCAAAAGAATGCTATACATTAGCCGATATCAATCAAGATGGATATGTCAATGGTATTGACCTCAATCTTTTGCGAAAATTATTGAAAGTTTAAATTATTACTCCATTCTCGAAGCCCTTGCAATTCAATCAGTTGCAAGGGCTTTTTTATTGACATTCCCATTTTATCATGTTATAATGAACCATGTCAAATAATTAATTTTGTTAATCCATATGAAAACACCACATCATATAGCTTAGATTTTTGATATCAGCGGAGAAATAATTATGAAGAAAATTTATCCTTTTATTTACAAGCAGTTTCAATGCGCAGCAAATCGTTGTGTAGACAGCTGTTGTAAAGAATGGGAAATTGTCATAGACGAGCAAACATGTCAAAAATATCAGAAACTCAATGATATAATGGGCAATCGCCTGCGAAATGCAATGGTTACAGATGCAGATGGAGATGTTATTTTTCAATTACAACATCAACGCTGCCCGTTTTGGAATCAATCTGGATTTTGTGATATTCAAACTCAATTAGGTGAATCTTTTTTGTGTCATACTTGCCGTCTATACCCCCGCATTTCTCAAGATTATGGAAACTTTATTGAATACGATCTTTCAATATCCTGCCCAGAGGCTGCAAGGATACTGCTATCGTGTAATCCTTCTCGATTATACTTGGTAGAAGAACATGATGATATTCAAATAGCTTATAACACAACATATGATTTAAAAATCATGAAAACGTTACAAGATCAACGAAATAAATTATTTCAAACCATAAAAAACACGAATCACTCTGCTATTTTTCAATTGATTACTTGTATACGATTGATTGCAAAATGGAATCACATTTCAATCACACCAAATAAATACAATTATAAAACAGATACCATTCTATTGTTTCTAAAAAGTCTCAATATTTTAACAAAACAATGGGATCTTACACTAGATCGTGCGATTCATTCATCCAATAAAACATTGATTTTAACATATGACACAGATTTGGACTATGAGATTCGCGCATTTGTTTTTGACTTCTTTTATCGTCGGTATTTACAAGCTGCATTTACTGATAATGCTGTTTTAATTGCACAAGAAATGGCATTTGCTGTATACAGTGTATTGTTATTATGCAGCCGATTGCATCTAAACTCAACTGAACAACGTTTACGTATCTGGCAACTATACATCAAAGAAGTAGAATACGATCCAGAAAACTGGGATACGCTAGAATGGGAACTAGGGGCTTCAGAACAATGGACATTAAATTTTTTTGAATCCATTTTTTCTGCAATTACATTTGAAAATATGAAAATAGCACTTGACAGTCTCTAGAAAATATGCTATAATAAACAAATGTAGTGGTTTTACTACAAACTAATTTGATTTCTCAGGACTACTGTCAGCGCGATGGCTGATGGGCTGCTGTAGATAGAAACTACACATCAGGAGGTGAATTCCATGAAAGAGGGTATCCATCCTACATTTGAAAAGACAACAATTACTTGTCACTGCGGCAATGTAATGGAAACAATGTCTACAAAAAAGGATATTAAGGTTGAAATTTGCGCAAAATGTCATCCATTCTTTACGGGTAAACAGAAGCTGGTAGATACTGGTGGACGTGTAGATCGTTTCAAAAAGCGTTTCAATCTGGACTGATTCCAGAAAAACACAATGGAAAAGGGACGGTATGTATTTTTACCGTCCTTTTTTGTCTACATGGAGGATTAATGTATGGAATACCGCACAATTGCTGCTCCGGTAACAGCTTCATTTATTGAGAAAAAATCAGAATTCATAGCACATCTTGCTCCGGTTCATACACAGGAAGAGTCTATACATGTGATAGAATCTATACGACGTCAACATCGCCGCGCAAAGCACCACGTGTATGCCTATATTTTACGGGATGGCAATGTTTCGCGATATTCAGATGACGGCGAACCACAAGGAACGGCAGGTATACCTGTATTAGATGTATTACAAAAAAAGGGATTGACTGATGTATGCTGTGTAGTCACTCGCTATTTTGGAGGTGTTCTCCTAGGAGCAAACGGGCTAGTTCGCGCATATTTTCACAGTGCTGCTTTGGCTGCCGATGCTGCTCAAATCAAAGTAATGCTTCCATGTTATCCTGTTTCCATCCGTATGGATTACTCTTTATATGGAAAAATCATCTATCGTCTACCGCCACATGACTCAATACAAATCGATTCAATTTTTGCCGAGGATGTGGAGTTGAAACTTTTGGTACGTGACACAGTCTGGAATCAACTTTACAATGAACTGACAGAAATAACCAATGGAAAAGTTTTAGTACATGTCGGTAAATTACAGTATGCAGATTTTTCAAAAGTAATCACAGATACACAATAATTTATATTTATGGTCAAAATTTTTTTGAAAAAAAGAGGAGTTTTTTAGTCGCAAAACGTATATAGTTATAAAAGCATCTCAAAACACTTGTTTTTTTCCATTCTCCTTGTTTTTATGCTACACTTAAAAACAATGGTTTGCGTAAGGAGGTATGTAAATATGACAATTCGTGAACAGATTGAACAACTGGAATTACAAATATTATGTTCAGACGCATGCACAAATATTGGACATGCACATCGTCAATTTCCGGAAATACCTTGCGCATATCGTACTGAATTTCAGAGAGATCGAGATCGTATCTTACACTGTAATTCATTTCGACGTTTGAAACGGAAAACACAAGTCTTTCTGTCCCCTATCGGCGATCATTATCGAACAAGACTAACCCACACCTTAGAGGTATCCCAAATTGCGAGAACTATTTCCAGAGCACTACAATTGAACGAAGATCTGACAGAAGCAATCGCACTTGGTCATGATTTGGGGCATTCGCCTTTCGGACATAGCGGCGAATCCATTTTGAATAGTATCTGTCCCCATGGGTATCGACATTATGAGCAGAGCCTTCGTGTTGTAGATTATATCGAAAAAGAAGGGGCAGGTTTAAATTTAACCGACGAAGTACGTGATGGCATTTTATGTCACACCAATCGAATTGCAGCAACAAAAGAAGGAAATGTCGTGCGTATCGCTGACCGTATTGCTTACATTAATCATGATATAGAAGATGCAATTCGTGCGGGAATCTTACATAAGGAAGAATTACCCTCAGATGTGGTAGATATGCTTGGAGATTCTAAAACCAAACGAATTACAACACTTGTCGGTGCTGTAGTTACACACGGTACTTCAGAAATCGGAATGGATTCAAAGATTCAAAAAATGCATGATAAATTGCATCAATTTATGTTTGAAAAAGTATATTATAATCCGGTCGCAAAGCAAGAAGAAAACAAAGCAAAATTATTGCTGGAAACATTATATTATTATTTTATTTCCCACACCTCCCTACTTCCGGTAGAATATCAAAAAATTGCTAAACGAGAAGATGAACATCGTGCAGTTTGTGATTATATTTCCGGAATGAGTGATGGATTTGCCGTTGACCTCTATCAGGAATTATTCATCCCTAAAAACTGGAAATAACACTTTTTCAGGAAGAAAGATGGTGAAACTTGTGACATATAGCAATGAATTTTTAGAACAAATTCGAATGGCATGTCCCATTGAAACAATCGCAGCAAACTATGTAAATTTGATTCGCAGAGGTCATCGCTATGTTTGCAATTGTCCCTTTCATTCCGAAAAAACACCTTCTTGCACTATATACCCCGACACACAAAGTTTTTATTGCTTTGGCTGTGGCGCAGGCGGTGATGTTATAAATTGGGTAAAACGAGTAGAAAACTTTGAATTTCATGATGCAGTCAAATTTTTAGCCGAAAAAAGCGGAATACAAATTCCAGATGACAAAGAAGCTGATCAACGGGCAAAACTTCGTCAACGAATCTATGCTATCAACCGAGAAACAGCGAATTTTTATTATCGTAACCTAATATCTGGAAATGACAAAAGGGGTCTTCAATACTTTATTTCCAGACAATTAAAGCCTGAAACCATTCAAAAATACGGTTTGGGCTATGCACCGGATGCGTGGAATGAACTGACAAAATTTTTGCTACAAAAAGGATTTTCAGAAGAAGAACTGCTTGTTGCCGGTGTTGCACACCGTTCCAACAAAGGAAATCTGTACGATGTTTTCCGTTGTCGTGTGATATTTCCCATTATTGATACAAAAGGTGTTGTAATTGGATTCGGCGGACGTGTATTGGATAACAGTTTGCCAAAATATTTGAATACCGCTAAAACCCCTGTATTTGACAAAGGAAAAAATTTGTTTTCATTGAATTTTGCCAAAAACAGCAGTTCAACACATTTTATTCTTGCAGAAGGATATATGGATGTAATTGCTATTAATCAAGCTGGCTTCTCAAACGTTGTTGCCACGCTAGGTACTGCAATCACCCCAGATCAAGCAAGAAAATTGTCCCAATATGCAAAAGAAATGATAATTGCATATGATAGTGATGGTGCAGGGCAAAAAGCAACGCAAAAAGCAATCAATCATTTTAGTGAGGTGGGTATGCCTACTCGGATTTTACATATGGTAGGCGCAAAAGATCCAGACGAATATATCAAAAAATTCGGAGCAGAAAGGTTTCGGCTATTGCTTGAACAGGCAGGGGATGCCATTAACTTTCGTTTGGATCAATGTGAAAAAGGACTTGACACAAATACAGAATCCGGAAAAGTGCAGTTATTGAAGCGCATTGTATCTGTTCTTGCAGAAATCGAGAACCCACTGGAACGAGAAGTATATCTCTCAAGAACTGCAAATAAATGGGAAATTTCCTCTGATGTACTTGAGCAACAAGTTGGGCACTTCCTTCGAATGAAAAAACGAATGGACAATACAAAAGAATGGAAATCCATTATTGATCACACAGTACGTCCAGAGCCAAAAAATCCTGTCGACAGCGCACAACTTCGATATTTGCGCGCTGAAGAACGTATTATTTGTTATTTATTAACTCATACAGTCGATGCTGAATGGATCATAGATCAACTACAACCAGATAATTTTTCATCTCCACTCTATCGAGAGGTATATGAAATTTTTTGTAATTGCATTTCCCAAGAACACTTTTTTTCAATTTCCTTTCTTGGAAATGTATTATCCGACACGGATATGGGTAAAATATCCGGGATTCCAGTCAAATTCCGGGAAGTTCCCATTTATAAAAATGAAATAGAAGATTGCATTCGAATTTTAAAAGAACCTTCTTCATTAAATGTTAATTCTGATGACGATCTTATTGCATTAATTCAAAAAAAACAACATCTCTCAGGAAATCATGGGCAGGTTTCTTGATTCCTATCCAATGATAACTTCTTGCCCGATGTTTTTAGGAGGAAATATAATATGGAACAGAAAAAAATGACGATTGAAGCACTCATGGAACAGGGAAAAGCAAATGGAAAACTTACTACAAAGGAAATCACAGATGTATTAGACGAATTGGACTTTGATACCGATCAGCTGACCTCCATTATTAACAGCTGTGAACAATTAAACATTGAAATTGTAGATGATACGATCCTTGATGATACGCTCAATGAACATAATCTGGATTTGGTAGATGATCTGGAAGTAACACTTTCAACCGAAGGAATTGCGATCGATGATCCCGTAAAAATCTATTTGAAGGAAATTGGTCGTGTCCCGCTTTTAACACCTGATGAAGAAACCGAACTTGCAAAACGTATGGCTGAAGGTGACAGTTACGCAAAAAAAAGACTTTCTGAAGCAAATCTTCGTTTAGTTGTCAGCATTGCTAAAAAATATGTCGGCAGAGGTATGCAGTTCTTAGATCTGATACAGGAAGGCAATCTGGGATTGTTAAAGGCTGTTGAAAAATTCGATTATACAAAGGGATTTAAATTTTCTACTTATGCGACTTGGTGGATCCGTCAGGCGATTACTCGTGCGATCGCAGACCAAGCAAGAACCATTCGAATTCCGGTCCACATGGTGGAAACCATCACCAAAGTCAAAAAGGTTTCCAGTCAATTATTACACGAAACGGGACATGATCCTTCTGCAGAGGAAATTGCAGAACGGTTGGAAATGCCAGCTGAGCGTGTGCGCGAAATCATGCGAATTGCACAGGATCCGGTTTCTTTAGAAACACCAATTGGTGAGGAAGAAGACAGCCATTTAGGAGATTTTATTCCAGACGATGATGCACCAGCACCAGCGGACGCTGCATCACTCATGCTGTTAAAAGAACAACTTAATGAGGTGTTGGCAACATTAACTGACAGAGAAGCAAAAGTGCTGCGGCTTCGTTTCGGGCTTGAGGACGGTCGTTCTCGTACGCTAGAGGAAGTTGGCAAAGAATTTGATGTTACTCGTGAGAGAATTCGACAAATTGAAGCAAAAGCACTTCGCAAACTTCGTCACCCAAGCAGAAGCAAAAAAGTAAAAGATTTTCTTGACTAATCATTAATAAACACTTCTCTCTGCACACCAATTTCCCCCTGCAAAGTGTATGTTATCGTCCATTCCACACCGTTCTCGGATTTGAGAACGGTGTTTTTTTTATCTAAAATGGTTACATCTTGCAAAAAATTTTCCTCATAACGATCAACTTGTTCTTTTAAATTAATTTGTGCTTCCTCTTCCGTTAAAAATATTGTTTTAGTACGATATTCATGGTATGTTTTTCGATAAATGCCAATGGGAAGATCTTTACCCAAAAAGGAAAAAAATTGCTGACTAGTCGTCAGCACACTATCTTGATATGGATCCTCTGACTTTCCCAACGGAATATGAAACGTAAAAAGATCAAAATATGTGGCTGTACTTTCTCTACCGGTTTGCGACCGGATTTCCTGAACATATTCACAGCTAAACGTTTCAGTTTGCTGATACTGTCCAATGATGCTACCCATTGCATGCCGAATTCCCAGATGTCCTGTCTCATCAGTAACGATTCCACTAACTAGTAACTCTCCTTTCTGAACCGCATCTCCCACTAGCCGCATAAGCTGCCCTCTATATATAGAAACAGAAACAATTTGTCCGTCATATGCCGATACAATATTAGAAGGATGCTGTGTTTCTTGCATCTCCAGTTTGGGAGTTGCCTCCATTACTTCTACTACAAGACGATTCCCTGTATGGCGAATTCCCACCCACGCCAATTCTTCAACTGCGGCCCGTAATTTATGCTCACACGTTGCAAAAGAAATAGAAGGGATCCAACTTCCACGTTTGACACCGCATTCTTCCAGAACGGCAGAAATTTTGGCAGATGATGCATTTTTATTTCCAACAATATCTATTTCCATAACAATATTTGAACAATAAAATAAAATTCCAAATGACAATAAAACTCCAATGGGAATTCCAAATCGAAAACGATACCGATGCAACAATTCCCGCAGCGTCATGTATGGTTGTAACTGTAGTGTTACATGATAAAATTCAGCAAGAGATTCCACCTCTTTTCGTTTTCCCGCATAAAACTGAAATTGATATGTATCTCCTTTGCACGATTGATTTCGACAATAGATTCCATTTTTGAATAATGAATTAATAAATGAATACAGTTTACCTCCTTTTGCTTTAGCTTGATATATTCTTCGCACATGTATTGCCATATTATTTCGTTCCTTTCGGCGTAAATGTGATCGATTGTATCCGACCATGTATCATCAGACATTCGGGAGTACGAATGTCTGCTTTTAGTTGATCCCCCCAAACCTCTAGAACAAGCTCCCCTGTTTGCACAACAATTCGAATGTCATTATACTCCTGAATTTTCTTACAGTTCTCAATACATACAGTTCGGTTGGAACACATTTCAAGATGGGTATCATAATGTAATACATTCCTTCCTATTTCTTTTGCACGGTACAACATCAGCGTCACCTCATACTGTGCTTGATTTGTGTATTATACTCTCATAATACCATATCCATTGCATCAATTTTACATGATAATGTTCTGTTATAAAGTATGTTTTTGATTTTTTGAATATGCATAATTCTTTCACATTACTACATAAACTAAATAGTCCCTCTAAAAATTAAAATGATCAGAATAAAACTGCATCGCTATGTATGAAACATTTCGAAACGCAGTACCTGTCTTTGATTTTTAAAGTGTCTTTTCATATTACCATCCAAAAGGGGGCTATCAATATGTTTCGATGCAAAAAAAGTTGGAATAAAATCATTTTTCTATGTCTATTATGCTTTTCAATATACTATGTACTTTCTTTCTCCAATATCATTTACAACGAAATGAATACCGCAATTACCCGATGTCTTACAGTGATATTTCCATCGCTGTATGCTATGATGATTATATCTGAAATTGTCATTCGAACAGGATCATGGCAATTATTTGGAAAACCTTTTCGATACACTGCAAGAAAATGGTTTAAGATTCCTGAGTCATATTATGCATTATTTTTATTCAGTCAAATCGCGGGATACCCTGTCGGAGCAAACATGCTGACTAAACTGGTAGCTACAGAAAAAATATCGAAATATGATGCCGAAAAAATGCTTTGCATTTGTTATGGAGGCGGACCAGCATTTTTACTTGGAATCCTAAATTCAGATTCTTCAAATCGTTATATATACCTAGTCATATTTTTTTCACAAATCATTTCAAACCATATTCTCTGCCTTATTCTGTTTCACAAATTCCCTTTTCAATCATTTTCTCAGGTCTACCATTCCCCTGCCTTTTCAGCAAATATTTTCATCAGTAGTGTTGTTTCCGCCGGCACATCTCTTCTAAAATTATGCGCGGTTATTCTTTCTTTTTCTGTCATCTGCACTATCCCTGATGCTTTTGGCTGGGATAATTACATAGACCATGTATCACTAACCATACTAAAAAGTCTTCTAGAAGTCTCCAATTCGGTATATATTACACTTCCTGCACCTATACGTTATGTTGTTCTATCAGGGGTTTTATCTTTTGGCGGATGCTGTGTTTTGCTTCAGATCCGTTCTGTCGTCGGGAATACCATTCGCATACATTATTTTCTAATATCCAGAATCGCAGCGTTATTTCTTTCTTCTTGTTTGAGTGCATTATTTTTTTGGCTGTACTTTCCATACCCCCAAAATGCACAACTTCCGGCGATGGCACCCGCAATATCAGTTTCAAAAGGATCTATCGTTTCATCCATCATGCTGATTATCATGATACTACTTTTACTCCATGAATCGCAAAAAGGTAAAAAATAGCCAAAAAGAATTGCACAATATAGCAGAAATATTTACAAACTCCCTTGACTTTTTTGATAAAACATACTATAATGAAAAGGGATTATTCTGTTTTTTACAACAGAATTTCAATGTTTTGAAAAAAGTTTCAGGAAGGAGTTATATAATTATGAAGTTATCAAAAAAAATATTAGCACTGGCAATGTCAGGTGTAATGATGATTTCTTGCCTTTCGGCTAATATTTCTATGGTGCAGCCCATTATGACGGCATCAGCTGTTACTGATGACAACAATGATGACTGGCTTCATGCAGAAGGAAGTAAATTGTATGACAGTCAAGGGAATCAAGTATGGCTTACTGGTGCTAACTGGTTCGGCATGAATTGTACAGAAAATTTCCCCCACGGTCTATGGAGTGCAGATGTTGATAAATTACTTTCATCCGTTGCCGACCACGGTATCAACATCATTCGTTTTCCGGTTTCCACAGAACTTTTACTTTCTTGGATGAACGGAGAACCGTTAGAATGTATCGGACTGAACGCTAAGGATACACCGGATTATTCATTTAATCCTGATTTTTGCGACGAAAACGGTGAAACAATGGATAGCATGGGTGTTTTTGATGTGATCATCCAAAAGATGAAAAAATATGGCATTAAAGCACTTATTGATGTGCACAGTCCTGCTTCACATAATTCTGGACACAATTATAACTTATGGTATTATGAAAGCAGCGCTGCCGATGCGGACAATATGGCAGTGGGGCATTACAGCGGTGAAGAAATCACATTTGACATGTGGGTAGATTCTCTGGTATGGCTTGCCGATAAGTATAAGAATGATGATACAATCGTTGCATATGACTTAAAAAATGAACCGCATGGAAAACGTGGTTATAATGGTACAACTTGCCCTTCTGATATCGCAAAATGGGATGATTCTACAGATTTAAATAACTGGGCATATTCTGCAACTGTATGCGGCAATGCCATTCTCGATGTCAATCCCAATGCTTTGATTCTAATTGAGGGTGTAGAACAGTACCCAAAAACAGAAAAAGGATATACTTTCGATACGGCAGATATTTGGAACGCTTCTGCCGATCAATCTCCTTGGTATCCAGCTTGGTGGGGCGGTAATCTAAGAGGTGTAAAAGACTATCCGATTGATTTTGGAACAGAAGACAGAAATAGTCAAATTGTATATTCACCACACGATTATGGTCCCTCTGTCTATGCGCAAACTTGGTTTGAAAAGGATTTTACAACACAGACACTATTAGATGACTATTGGTACGATACATGGGCATATATCAATGATCAAGATATCGCACCGCTCCTGATCGGTGAATGGGGCGGTCACATGGATAATGGTAAGAATGAAAAATGGATGACATTACTGCGAGATTATATGATTGATAATCACATTAATCATACGTTCTGGTGCTTAAATCCAAACTCCGGCGATACTGGCGGCTTATTAGACAGTAGTTTTTTAGTATGGGATGATGACAAATATAATTTGCTTGAACCTTCTCTCTGGCAAACTTCCGATTCTGGTAAATATATTAGTCTTGATCATCAGTACCCTCTTGGTATTAATGGAAACGGAATTTCTCTGTCTGAATATTACGATGACTATGATTCTTCTGAAGGCAGCAATATTAATGGCGGAAACGGTTCCAGTAGTGGTTCTACCAAACCCGTACAGACGGGAGAAGCAGCAACGACAACCACTTCTACAACTTCTTCAACCACAATTGGCGATATCACACTTGACGGTAGGATCACAGCACAAGATATGGTATATCTCTTAAGGTTTCTGCTCAACGAAGATTTGGATACAAATGGTATAAATATTAATGCGGGTGATGTCAATCAAGATAACAACATTAACGGCATAGATATTGCACTCTATCGAGAGTATCTCTGTAGGACAATCAATGCTTTTCCTCAGTGAGGCGTTCTAATATGAAAAGAAAAGATTATCTTAGTTGGGACGAATATTTTATGGGAATTGCCCTGCTTTCTGCGCAAAGAAGCAAAGATGACAACACGCAGGTAGGTGCATGTATTGTTAATCAAGAACATAAAATTGTTTCTGTCGGATATAATGGCATGCCAACCGGCTGCAATGATGATGATATGCCATGGGAACGGGAAGGTGAATTTTTAAATACAAAATATCCTTTTGTTTGCCATGCCGAACTGAATGCGATTTTGAATCGCAGTGCAGGCAGTCTGCAAGGGTGTACATTATATGTCACATTATTTCCATGCAACGAATGTGCAAAAGCAATTATTCAGAGTGGTATTCGTGAAATTGTTTATTATGAAAATAAATACGCAGATTCAGATGCAACTATTGCATCCCAAAGGATGTTTTTGTTGACAGGTGTTACGTGCAGACCTTATCATCACACAGAACGTGAAATGAAAATTAAACTATAATGCTATGGCGTTTATGCATCGAAAAGACTGCTGCACGGCAAAAAAGTGCAACAGTCTTTTTTCTTTTTATTTTTGATTTAAACTTTCGTGTTTTCATTTTATTCGTTTGTTAATTGTTTTGTATTTCTCTTTGTTTTTTTTTGAAAATATGTTATAATAATAACATATGATTGTGATCTTGTCTATTACTATTTGAATTTCATATGAAAGGATGTACTATATCCATGCGAATTCGCTGTAAGCCCTGGGCAAAACCAGAATTAGAGAACTGTCCCTTTTATATTTCTAATCCCAAATCATGCAGAGGACAATGGAGTACACAATTTATAACCAAGCAACCTATTCGTTTGGAACTTGGCTGTGGAAAAGGTGGATTTATTGCGCAGGAGGCACTTGCTAATCCTAATTATAATTATATTGCAATAGATATCAAAAATGAAATGCTTGTGCTTGCAAAACGTAAATTGGAAATATCCTATGCAAAACAAAATTTACCATTGCAAAATGTTCTTCTGTTTATTGATAATATCATGTATTTACGGGAATGTTTTTGTGAAAATGATCGCATCGATCGTATTTACATTAATTTCTGCAATCCATGGCCTCGAAGTAAACATAAAAAAAGAAGATTGACGCATCCCCGACAACTGGTACAATACCGACAAATACTGGATGGACAAATCTGGTTTAAAACAGATGATGATATGCTTTTCGATGAATCCATTTCTTATTTTGAACAAGCAGGTTTTCGAATTGTGTCAATCACAAGGGATTTACATAATGAACCAAATTTGCAATATTTTGAAACAGAACATGAACAGATGTTTGATCAGATGGGAAAAAAGATCAAGTTTTTAATCGCTGAACCGGATCCAACGTTTCCGGAAGAAAAACTTCAAGATCTATTTCAATACAGTGAAAGGAAACAATAGGAATGAATTTTTCAATGAGGAACAATAAACTGATAAATAAATATTTTTCCAACATTCTAGAATATTCATCTGTTACCCCAATGGAATTTATTGTAGATGGTACACAGGCAAATGAAAACCCCGCTGCATGCTATCGTGGATTCGGATGCGTTTCGGCAAACAACTCATCCCGCTTATTATTAGACTATAAAGTAGAACATCCTCAAGCTTACGAACAAATCATGCGTTTGCTGTTTGAAAAAGATTATGGCGTCTGTATTTCTCATGTCAAAATTGAATTAGGCGCTGACGTTAATTCTTCTTCCGGCACAGAACCATGTACCAAACGATCTGCTAACGAACCGGCAGATGTAACTCGCGGAGCAGGATTTCAATTTGCTGCTGATGCAAAGGCAATTAATCCAGATATTACGGTGGACTTTTTAAGATGGGGGGAACCCAAATGGGTCACAGATGCATTTACGATCAGTCAGCAACATGGTTTAAATGCTCGATATCGTTGGTATAAAGAAACATTAGATGCAGCATATACCGTCTATGGTTTAAAATTCGATTATATAAGTGCAGATCAAAATGAAACAGATAATCCTGATGAAGCATGGATTCTATATCTTCGTTACCGTTTGGATCATGAAACAAATGCCCCGTACGACTACAGTAAAATTAAAATTATTGCTTCAGATGAAGTAGGTACCAGAAATATTGCAGAACAAATGGTTGACAACAGCTCACTGCGAAATGCAGTTGATGTTATTGGACTGCATTATACCACATATGGCGATTCCTACACCAACCTACTAAACGAAGCCTACGGAAAAGAGATTTGGTACAGTGAGGGGATTTCGCCATGCAATATGCCAGAACTCACTGTTCAAGCTGATGAGTCTGGACTAATTGGCAAAAATGGGGCAATTGATGTGGCAAACCGCATTATTAACAGTTATTACAACGGAAAAATGGTGATGTACGAATTTCAGCCAGCTGTTGCAGCATATTATGAAGGTTCCTGCTATGCGCCAAAGCAACTTATACGTGCTTGGGAACCATGGTCCGGCCATTTTGTACTGGATATCGGTTTCTGGATGGCAATGCACTTTAGCAGGTTTTCCAACAAAGGCTGGATGTACATAAACGGTGCTTGCTTTGGAGATGGAGATGAGGATCACACAATTACTAATACGACACATAATTTCATGACTTTAATCTCACCAGATAGAACCGAATTGTCCATGTTTTTTACCAATGAAAGCGATACAGTACGGGTTTATTCTGTTACAATGAAGGATCTTGGTTTTGAACCAACATCTTTTGCTACAGTGATCACCAAAGGTCCAAACGGAAAACAACCTTATGATTCCAACTGGTTTCAAAAAGGCAAGAACATAAAAGCGGTAAAAAACCGTAAAGATGTATTTCAAATTAAAGTACCACCTCGTTCCATTATGACTGTCACAACATTAGATACCGATTGGGTACAGGGAGTAAATACATTTCCATCGGTTCAGCCACCTATGTCATTGCGTTTGTCACTCCCCTATCATGAAGATCTGCAATATTCTGATTTAGAAATTCGCATACGTGGATGTGCACCTCGTTACATGACAGATCAAGGCGGTGCCTTTGAACTTGTCAGCATGGATGACGGTTATGCAATCTGTCAAAAGATTACACCGAAAAATGTACCTACAAATTGGCGCTTTCGTGGCACTCCTTTACCATTAACTACTTTTGGAGATGATAAGTGGCATAGCTACAGTGTTGAAGCTGAAATTAAACTAGCTAATATGGAAGAACATAATTATGCGGGTATTGGATTACGATATAATTCTGCTGCTACATGTGAATTTTCTTCTCAATGCGGATACTCTGGACGCATTTATGGTGATGGCAGTTGGAAATTAATGGATATGGAAAATGTTGCAGCTGAAGGCATTATACAGCACATTGACCCAACGCAATGGAACTGTGTCAAATTAATTGTTATTGGAAATTCTATTTTCTTTTTTATCAATGGCAATTTGCTGACAAAGTATTCCCCACAGGTAATGGTGAACAGTGGTCGCGCAAGCCTTTGCAGTGACTATGCATGGAACATGTTTCGACACATTCACATAGATCCTATTGCAATACAACCTTTCTATGTACGACGTGTGGATTGTTTCGGAGATGGTATATTGTACAATGAAAACTGGGAAATCCATGCTGAAGAAAATTATCTTTTTTATCACCGAACATCTATGAAAGCCAAAATTGGTGCAGAGTTTTCATGTGTTTTTGAAGGAACAGGTATCGCAATAATTGGCACTGCAAAAAATGCGGAGTTTACTGTATTGATTGACGGACACACTTATTATGAAAACTTCTTTGTTGCTGAGTCATTACCCAGACAAGCATGTGTCGTAATTGATCAATTGCCGGAAGGTACACACAAAATGCAAGTATTTCTAACAGCAGGAACATTTCAACTGGATGTTCTGGAAATTCCAGAACAATACGAAAAAATGACAGACACGTTAACCATTCCCAATGCCATTAGAAATGCTATTTCCGCAAAAAAGCACAAATCTTTAATGCAGCCTTCTCGAAGTAAATCATATACGATGGATGCAGAAGCAATGTTGTGGCATATTGCCCACCCATTTGATGATCCACCACATCAGAATGTAACAACTGATTCTACTATAACTACAAAAGAAGAGGCAAATTTTGATAATACTACTGCAAATGATAGTACGTCTCCATCTACAGATAATGCGTCACAACCAGTTGAAAACAGTCATACAAACGAATCACCGAATGTTATCCAAAGTCAACCTGAAACGGATAATTTCAATATAATGGATGAGAAAACTACAAACACTATTGTAGATAAAAAGGAGAAAACTTTGTCAGCAACATTTGATGCGGAAACAACCAAATCAATGGAAGAAATTACTCAAATCTTTAATCAAAACTTAGATCATAATGCAACTGCATCTGATGTTGAAATGAACTTGTCTTTAGATGAAATGCAGCATATGTTACGCACAAAGCCATCATCAGAAGGAGAAAATTCGGAAAACCATGATGACAATTCTTCTGCATCTGAATCACTCTAAACCATTATATCGTCAAATTGCGGATGCTATACAAAAACAAATTAGCGACGGTGAATTGAAACCAAATGAGAAATTGCCATCTAGACGTGCACTTGCTTCTCATTTACAAGTTGGTATTAGTACCGTACAAACAGCATATGAACAACTCATTGCAGAAGGGTATCTGTACACACGATCACGTTCCGGGTTTTTTGTCGATCCGGATGCATACATGTTTTCCATTCAAATGAAAAACTGCAATCCTTGTCCTACGGAAAAAATAGAAGCGACTTCTTCTGATAAACAGATCATATTTTCTACAAGAGGTGTAGATCTGACACAGTTTCCCTTTTCTACATGGGCAAAGTTGTCTAGACAAGTCCTTTCTTCAAAAAGAGAAGCTCTGCTGCAATCTATTCCATCAATGGGCCTTTCTGCATTACAAGAAGCAATCGCTTCCCATTTATGTGCGTTTCGTGGAATACAAGTTTCCCCTGCTCAAATTTTAGTTGGTGCCGGCACAGAATATTTACTTGGAATTCTGGTACAATTGCTTGGTGCATCCAAACGATTTGGTGTAGAAGAACCTGGATATCCAAAAGGAAAACAAGTACTGAGAAGTAACGGTACGTCAGTTATTGGAATTCCAATGGATACAGACGGAATCCAAATAGATGAATTAGAAAAAAATGGCATTTCTGTTGCACTTATTACACCGTCTCATCAGTTCCCTACAGGAAAAGTCATGCCGATTCGACGACGTGTTGCATTGTTGCAATGGGCATCCGAACAGTCTGGACGATATCTCATTGAAGATGATTTTGACAGCGAATTACGATTTCATGGAAAACCTCTTCCCTCTATCTACAGCATGGATGTGAATGCACATACAATTTACATGAATACCTTTGCACGAACTCTTGCACCTTCTCTACGAATTGGCTATCTTGTTCTGCCAAAACAATTAATGGAAAAATACCAAAATTCACTTTCATTTTACTCTTCGACTGTACCCAGCTTTGAACAATATACATTAGTGCAATTCTTAAACGAGGGACACCTGGAACATCATTTGAATCGAATCAAGAAAAGATATCAACAACGTCAAATTCTTTTGAAAACCATTTTAAAATCTCATAAGCTTTCTCCATTTGTTCAAATTTATGGAGATTCCGCTGGACTGCATATGCTATTGGAAATACATCTACAATGCAAAGAGCAAGAACTGCTTGATGCTGCCAAACAAGAACAAATTATCGTTTCGGGATTGTCTTCCTATTATGATAACCTTTCTACTGCAAATGCCCTGCCGTATCCGTGTGTAGTTTTAGGATATGCAAGTCTTTCTTTAGAACAGATTACAAAAGGTTTTAAACGACTTTTAGATGCTTGGATCAAATTTTTGCCATAAAATCACAAATAACCGATGCAATACTTCTCTTACTTATTTCATTGATTTTTTTATATTTTAAAAAAACACAAAACAAATCGGGCTGCTGCACATCATATTGAAGTACAGCAGCCCTCATTGTTTTTACGAAAGATCCTATAGCACAATTAACGTACATTAGGATCTGTTCTATTTTTTACAGTTCGTTCAAAAAAGCTGACGTTTGGATGGATTAGCATCCGCAGCCGCAGCCGGAATTGTTGTTGTTGTTGCAGCCAAAGCCATTTCCGCAGCAGCAGAACAGAATGAGCAGCAAAATGATAATCCAGCAGCATCCACCATTACCTTCAAAACACATATTACATTACTCCTTTTGTCAGATTTTTTTGAAACAAACATTTTTTTGTCTGTTTCATAGTACATTATACGCAGCAAAATCAAATGTGTTACTCCTTCGACAAATTTTTTAGGAAAGATATGGCATACTATGAATGTACTACGATTTCTGGAAAGGACGAATGGAAAATGCAATACACAGAAGGATTTACGGGTAAGGCAATCCTTGCCTTAAAAGAAGCGATTCGAGCAGCTGAAGAACTGGGTCATACGTATATCGGCAGCGAACATCTTCTTTTAGGATTGGTGGAAGAGGGTGACAATGCAGCTGCAAGTGCACTGGCGGCACAACAGGTTCATCCAGAAAAACTTCGTCATACCATTATAGAACTTATCGGAAGAGGTATTCCAGTTCAAGTACAAGAAGATTGTATGACACCATCTTTGGTTGCCATATTGGAAGATGCAAAGGAACGTTCCCGTGATGAGGGAAAAAGTTTGTCCGGAACGGATCATTTACTTTTAGCAATCATTCACGCACCTTGCTGTAGTGCAGTAACTGTTCTGAAAAAAATGGGGGTCAGCCTAAATCAGCTTTGTATGCTTTGCAATAGCAATTCAAATTATGGAATTCGTCTGGAACGACAACAATCAAATATGATCTCAAAGAAAACATGCCCAGCATTATTCCAATATGGAAAACGAATGACTGACCCGGCTTATCCAGAAGAATTTGACCCGCTAATTGGAAGAGAAAAAGAAATTCAGGAATTGGTTCGAATCTTGTCAAGAAGAACTAAAAATAATGCATGTTTGATTGGCGAAGCAGGCGTCGGGAAAACTGCTATTGTAGAGGGAATTGCCCAAAAAATCATGCAGGGCGATGTGCCAGAAGCATTGCAAGAAATGCAAATATTCGCTTTAGATCTACCAGCTTTGCTGTCTGGTGCAAAATATCGTGGTGATTTTGAAGAACGATTCAAAAATTGTCTGAATGAAGCAGCTTCTCATGAAAATATTATTCTATTTATTGATGAACTGCATACCATTGTTGGAGCAGGTGCAGCTGAGGGCGCTATTGATGCAGCAAACATGTTAAAACCCCAGCTTGCACGGGGAGAAATCCGACTAATTGGTGCCACGACACCTGAGGAATATCGTACTGCAATCGCAAAAGACAGCGCTCTTGCACGTAGATTTCAAGCTGTTCAAGTTGACGAACCTAGTTCTGAAGTTTGTTACACAATGCTACAAGGATTAAGAGAAACATATGCTAAATTTCATCATGTTGACATCCCCGATAACGTACTAAAATCAACAATCGATTATGCTGACCGTTATCTGCATAATCGATTTTTACCAGACAAGGCGATTGATATTCTAGATGAAGCATGCTCATGTGCCAAAATTCGTTGGGAAAAGCAAAAAAAATCTCTGCAGAATGCAGTTCCAACTGTCACAGAAGAAGATATTGCCGCAATTGTTTCCGCACGAACTGGAATTCCAACCAATAAAATCACACAAATGCAAAAAGAAAAACTACTTCACCTATCCAGTACATTAAAACAAGAAATTATTGGGCATAACGAAGTCATTGACAAATTAACCGCGGCGCTCATACGAGCAAACACAGGACTATTGGACTATTCTCGTCCAATAGGTACATTTTTATTTGCCGGTCCCACAGGCGTCGGAAAAACAGCATTGGCAACAAAACTTGCAGAACATTTATTTGATGATAAAAACAATTTAATTCGAATTGACATGTCGGAATTTATGGAAAAACATGCGGTGTCCAAATTAATTGGCGCACCTCCAGGATATGTAGGATATGAGGAAGGGGGATATCTATGCGAACGTGTTCGGCAAAGACCTTATTGTGTCATTTTATTGGATGAAATTGAAAAAGCGCATCCAGATGTTTGTAATATTCTATTACAAATCATGGAAGATGGTGTATTGACGGATTCGACAGGTAGAAAAACAAATTTTACACATGCACTCATAATTCTAACTTCAAATCTTGGGGGAGAAGCAATTCGAACCGGAGAACAAATTGGATTTGAATTAGAACAAAAAAATGGTCTATCTGGAATGACAGCAGCACAAAATGCTTTGAAACAGCATTTCTCTCCCGAATTTTTAGGAAGACTGGATGGTGTATTATGGTTTCATAAACTCAACCAAAATTGTCTGGAAAAAATTGCCTACAAAGCAATGTATCAATTGCAAAATAAACTGAAAAAAATGAATATTTCTATGGAGTATACGAAAGATGTTGTCCATCTTCTTGCAAATGCACCGCAAACAAAACAATATGGTGCAAGACCAATCAAACAATATCTTGTAGAACATGTTATCAATCATTTGGCAGGAAAGATTCTACGGGGTGAGATTGGTTCCGGAGATGAAATCTGTCTCACAGTGAATGAAAAACATCTTGAAATTCTAAACAAAGTTTTACATCAATAACAACAACCGGACATGTATGATGACACATGTCCGGTTGTTGTTATATATTATGATTCTAGTGCAAACAACTCATTTAAATAGTGTATTCCTGTTTCAGTACGAAATATTTTATCACGAAACGTCTTAATACTCTGTTTTGAAAGCCCATCTTCATAAGCATTCACTATAAAATCTGCTTCTACAATAATCTGCAGATCCACAGCGTCAATTTGATCATAGGTATGGTGATGTGCTACAATGTCACATACACGGTTGATCAATGCAGGAGAAAACTCTAGTGCCATCAGCATTGCTCTTGCAATTGGCGGACCTTCAATTTCCTGATATTTTCCGGCAGCCGAATGATGCTTTTTTTCTGCTGCATGGATTCCAACATCATGCACCAATGCAGCAGCTTCAATAATCTCCCGCTGTTTTGAACCAATTTGTTCCTCTTCGGCAATCATTTTTGCGAAGGCATATACTTTCATAAAATGTTGTATTCTTTTAGGATCACCACTATACAATGTAATCATTGCCATTGTCAATTGACTCATAGATGCCATTTTAATCCGCTCCTTTCTCCCCACAGCCGGTCAAATACATTCTATCTCAAATTTTTTATACCTGATCAGCTATTTCATAGATTAATTTTTCCGATTTTTCCCATCCAAGGCAGGGATCGGTAATCGACTTGCCATAGCATCCCTCTCCAATTTTTTGGGCACCATCTTCGATATAGCTCTCAATCATAAAACCTTTTACAAGAGAAGCGATTTCATTGCTATGACGACAGCTATGCAATACTTCATTGCAAATACGAATTTGTTCCATGTATTTTTTCCCTGAATTCGCATGATTTGCATCTACAATTACAGCTGGATTCATAAATTCTTTCTTTTGATACAATTCGTACAACGTAATTAAATCCTCGTAGTGATAATTCGGAAGTGTTCTGCCCAGAGTATCTACTGCACCTCTTAAAATTGCATGTGCATACGGATTTCCTTCAGACTTGACTTCCCAGCCTCGATACAAAAATATATGTGACGCTTGAGCTGCAACAAGGGAATTCATCATAACAGATAAATCACCTCCCGTTGGATTTTTCATTCCAACAGGAATATCCAAACCGCTTGCAGTTAAACGATGCTGTTGATTTTCAACTGAACGAGCACCAACTGCAACATAAGACAACAGATCTGAAAGATAACGATGGTTTTCTGGATACAGCATTTCATCTGCGCAAGTCAATCCTGTTTGTTCAATTGCTCTTGTATGCAATTCTCGAATTGCAATCAATCCTTGCAGCATATCTTCTTTCTTTTCTGGATCCGGTTGATGTATCATACCCTTATACCCTTCTCCGGTTGTACGAGGCTTATTGGTATAGATTCTAGGAATGATAATCACTTTATCCTTTACCTTCTCCTGTACTTTTGCCAACCTACAGGTATAGTCCAAAACGGCATCTTCCCTATCAGCAGAACAAGGTCCGATAATCAAAATTTTTTTCTTAGATTCACCTGTAAATACTTTTTTAATTTCGGCATCCCTATTTTTCTTCACATCAATTAATTTTTGCGATAATGAAAATTGTTCCTTCAGTTCTTTTGGAATCGGAAGTTTACGGATAAATTTCATATTCATGCATCTATTCCTTCTTTCTATGCTGCTTTCACCTTATAAAAGGGACAATTTTAGTATACTATATTTCCGTCAAAAAAGCAAGCCCTGCCTCAAAAATCATGAAATCGTTACTGGCGTTGCAACAGCAGGCAAAGTTTCCAACTCTACGGGATCATTTTCAACATAACTGGGTTTCGTTTTTTCTTTCTCTTTATCCTCGTCATTTTCACTCTCTTCTTCAATTTCTGGAATAAGGTACCATAACGAAAGATTTCCCTGTGAAGTATATACTGTAAAAATCACTTTATCTTCAGATAGAATATAAACATCATCCACATCGTTTCCATCGATATGTACTTTTGAAAAATCATACAAAAGCTGGGGTTCGGATTTTTCATTTGACATCTGATACAATCCCGTCGCATTCCATATGCCATACCATATGTTTTTTTGAAAAGATTCCGCTATCTCACCTTTTATTGGAAAATATTCCGGAGTTTCTACAGTGGTTTTCCATAATGTGCCATCTGTTAAAATCATATGGTATAAAAACCGCTCATTTTCATTATTCTCTTCATATAATAACATTCCATCTTTTTCGCAACGAATCCATTTATAATTGGACTGAAGCGATAGTACTTTGGATGAACTGCCTTGAACAGGACATAAATTAAAATTCTCATCCAATGCCATCAAATATTCTTTTTCATCAATCGTTGCAGTTAAATACACATGATCTTCTCCATCACACCGCATTCCTGTAAATGCCATAGTCTGGCTTGCAGACTCATCCAGTTCCAACAATGTGGATAGTCCCAGTTTATGGATAATTTGTCCCGCATCACTATACCAAGCCAACTGATATTGTGTAGCATAATTTTCATAATAATGTTCCCAATCGAATTCATCGGGATGAAAAGTCGGATCTTCATAGGGCACTTCATTCGCATTCTCGCATAAAAGACCACATAGGGTACCATCAGACATTACATCAAAGTCAATCAATCCATTAAAAATACTATCCGTGTAATTTTCATACACTGGTTTAAATTCCGGATCTTCTTCAACTTTCGCCCAATACAATATACTTTTTATTTCATTTGTTTCTTCATCATATGATGCCCCTAAAATATAAATCGTATCATGATAGACTCGCACTCGATATAATTCTTGCATTACAGCAGGAAGATTCCATTGGGAGGTCACTCCATGATAATAAATTGGATCAGCAGGTTCTGCCTGCACTGTGGCACTTTCCGAAAAAGTAACATCCGATGTTGTTGTTTGCTTTGATGTCAAAAGTGGAGGCAGTTCTGTCATTCCAGATGTATCAGAAGTGTTTCCTTCATCATGATTTGTACAGCCAATTAAACAAAACATCATCCCGGCAAGAAAAAGAGATAAAAAATAATTCCGTTTCATGAAACGCATAACATCGCCTCCATTCGTCAAAATCTTTGTTCATTATAATACGAATCATTAAAATTGTCAAGCAATTTCCTTTAGAATGATATGACAATCTACAATTTTGATTTACACATACAATAATACATTATATGATACCAATAAACAACAGTCACAATTTATCATACGCCGTATTGCCCTTCCATAATTTGAAAAGCAATTGACAGAAAAATGATACTATTGTATAATAAATATTGTCATTGCATTTTACTTATTTTACGATGTGTCAAAACGGATACAAACACAAAAACAATTTTGGGTTTTACACACCATCTATTTGTATATTTTCTGCCATATTTCAAAAAATGCTTATAACACGATATGCAGTATCACAATGCATTTTATCAATAAAAAGATTTAGTCATATAAAATTTTGCTAATATTTTGAAAACCGTACAGATTTTGTCCACTATCGAAAAAAACAGCATAAAAATGCTGCACACATTATATTATGAAAGGACGTGCTTTTATGCACAAAACAAAAAAACTTGAAAAAAACAGCTTCGGTTCCAGAATTGGTTTTGTTTTAGCAGCGGCTGGTTCTGCAGTTGGTTTAGGAAATATCTGGCGATTCCCCTATTTAGCCGCCAAATACGGCGGTGGCATCTTTTTACTTGTATATTTGATCTTTACTGTTACATTTGGTTTTGCACTTATGTTAACAGAAATTGCAATTGGACGCCGCACCAGAAAAAGTGTCATCTATGCATATACCTCTATGAATAAACGATTTCGACCTTTAGGATGGCTTGCCGCAGCAGTCCCCATTATCATTTTGCCATACTATTGCGTCATTGGTGGTTGGGTATTCAAATATTTAACGGACTTTTGTTCCGGTGCTGGAGCAATTGCTGCAGATGACGGTTCACATTTTTCAAACTTTATTAGTCATGTTGGTATGCCTACCATTTTTTTTGCTTTATTCCTTATTATCACAGGTACTGTTGTCATTTTTGGTGTTCCAAAGGGAATTGAAAATGTTAGCAAAGTGATTATGCCCCTTCTCCTAATAATTATCGTTGGTATCAGTATCTATACATTAACTTTACCAGGTGCTCTGGACGGACTGCTCTACTATATTAAACCAGATTTTTCCGCATTTTCAATAAAAACGGTCGTTGCTGCTATAGGACAGCTATTTTATTCCATGTCACTCGCTATGGGCATTATGATCACATATGGATCTTATATGCGTAAGGAAGATAGCATTGAAACATCGGTTCGTCAAATTGAAATATTTGACACCATTGTTGCTTTTTTATCCGGCTTGATCATTGTACCTGCTGTTTTTGTATTTTCAGGAGGGAACCGGGATGCACTGGATGCCGGCCCCAGCCTTATGTTTATCACCTTACCAAACGTTTTTAATTCAATGATTGGCGGTCAAATTATTGGCTGTATTTTCTTTTTACTTGTTGCACTGGCTGCTCTAACATCTTCCATTTCTTTGATGGAAACGGTCGTCTCAATTGTTCAAAATAAACTCCACTGGAAACGCTTCACAAGTTGCCTTGTTGTCACAATTGTTTCTTTTTTTATCGGTATGCTGTCAATTCTCGGCTATAGCATTTGGGCTGATTTTGAAATATTTGGTAAACAAATTCTTGACTTTCTTGACTTTATCAGTAACAACATCATGATGCCTATCGTTGCATTCTTTACTTGTATTCTCATTGGATATGTAGTCAAAACAACTTTTGTAGAAGAAGAAATTGAACGTAATGAACAATTTCGTTCCAAACCACTTTATCGCGTTATGGTAAAATATATCTGTCCTATCTGCATGCTTGTCATTCTATTTTCTTCTTTGTTTTTGCAGTTATAATTAAAAAACCATCACCATGCCTTTCCTCTATTCCAAAAGAAGATATTGCCCACAAAATAAAAAAAGACGCTTTCAAATTCAAAAAATGAACTGAAAGCGTCTTTTTGTGGTATATTGGCATTGCAAACAAAGAGCATATCCAAAAGAAATAGCATCAACTGTAAATGCATATAAATGTAGATTAAGATTCAAATACATATTTTACTGAATTTGTGCATAAAAAACAATACTCAACAGAAGGCATCACTCGAATTGATCCCTTCTGTTTTTTATATCTGAGATTTGCTATTTCTTCACTCTTTCTACAGAAATAACCCCTCGTATATGCCTTAATTTATCCATTATAGATTTCAACTGATCTGCACCGGCAACCTGAACACTTGCCTCAAAGATTGCGTTACCATTACGCAAATTTCGAGAAGATGAATGCACAATTTGAATATGTGATTCAGAAAGTATTTTCGTGATATCATATATTAATCCCACTCTATCAACTGCAATAACTTCAATAC
>CASEVP010000045.1 GCA_949291345.1 uncultured Ruminococcus sp. | reverse complement strand
CAGTGAATTTCCGACTTGTCGGATACCACTATTATGAAGGGCATTTTTACCATATTAAACTATTATTTCAGCCCCGGCCGCTGGGCCGCACAACGGCCGCTGGCCACCGCACCAGCGGCCGTTGGGGACCGCAATTTGCACGCAGATGAATTTTTTAACAAAAGAACCGATAAACAAAGGCTGGTCAAATGATAAAAAATACTGTATAACCGATAAAAAGTAAGCGCTCAACAACCGCCCGTATATGCTCAAAACCCGGTAGGCCTTGCAAACCTACCGGGTTCGTTTATTCGCAATCAGGCGTCTCCAGATATTTCCTCTGTTTTACGTAGGGGTTCCAGGGCATCAGGCGCTCCAGGATTTCGTGGGATGGCGTTTTGCCATAATAGGGCAGCCGGCAAAGCTGCCGTTGCAGGAACACCCATTCCCACAACGGCAGTTTTTCATTTCCACGGCCTACGCCGGAAGTTCATACCAGACTGTTTTATCAGCGAGGATTTCTTGAATAGCTTTTTCAAAAGGCTTCGTTCCTCTTGTGAGAGCCGTTTATATTTAAGCTGGAACGCCTTACAGAACATCTCCGTAAATTGCTGAACCCTGTCCCCCGGCGATTGCATGGCTTTTTGTACTTCCCGTATCAGTTCATCGGCGGGCGTGGTATCCCTTTTTCTTGAAACTTCATTTTTCTCTAATTTTTCAACGATTTGCAAGCTGAGTGGTAAAAAGGTATGGCCCTTATAGCTATCTCCAGCTACTCTCGGTCGTTGAACTTTCTGTTCACTTGATTTTGCTATTCCATACTTCTTTGCTATTATATCTGATGATTTCCGCTTTTTACAAGCTCCACTATCTGTAATTTAAATTCATCTGTGTAATTCCTTACCTTTCCTGACATCTTTTTTCCTCCTCTCCTTTTTTATTATATCATGGCTAAATGTTTTTTGTCTAATTTATTATAACCGATCCAATTGCTTTTTCAATTCACCCTGAAACCTTTCTGTTTTTGCCTCTGCATCGGTTCAAATTCCTCTACACCGGAAAAACACCCAAAAATATCTACGGTTTTTCATCTTTTTTCTTTTCTTAAAATGCAAAAAAGACCGAAATTTCGGTCTTTTTTGCATATCTTTTTCATGATAACAATATGGTACGCCTGATGCGATTCGAACGCACGACCTTCAGAGTCGGAGTCTGACACTCTATCCAGCTGAGCTACAGGCGCTTAAATACGCTTGAATAACATAATCAAACAACTTATTTATTATACCATATTTTTTTCAAAAATCAAGTACTGATTTTGTTATAATTTTATGAACAAAAAATCCTTCAATAAATAATTGTAATTTCAAAGGATTCAGAAAATTTTACTAGTAGCCAAGAAAGCTTTTATATAGTTGACATAATCATTCAAGCCATGAAAGTATGAAAAAAACTGTATTTTCTGCTGTGAATAGCCAGTTACTTTTTTGAAATCTTCAAACGAATAAAACGTATGCGTTTCATAGAAATATACGTCTTTTTGCAATAAAAACACTCTACTACGAATTTGAAAGCTTTCAAAATATTTACAAGTATGAGCTGTGTTTCTTAGAAACTTCCATATTAGTTCATATCGAATTTATCTAACATTCTATTTCTGCTTATATCTCAACTTAATCTTAAAACACGTCATCATTTTCCGATATTTTATAAATTATCATGCTGCTATTATAAAAACTACAAGTTCTCCTGAAGAAAAGGCATATGTATCTTGACAAACAAAGGGCAATATGATAAAATTAATACTTAGATTTAGTAGAATAAAAGTTGAAATTTGTCATAGCAAAATTTTTTTCGATAAGCCTTATCTTATAAAAAATGTATTTGCATATTCTTTTTATAATATTCAATATGTAAATTTACACGTTAAGCCTTTTGGTGCTACAAATATCTCAGACTACCTTAAAACAAATGGAGCTTTCTTTCTATTAAATCAATCAAGTTTAGAAAATTTGTATCGAAAAATTCGGTTTAGAAGCATTTGATATAAATTTGGAAAGAAAGGAATTCTGTTTCTGTGAACCGACAAGAAAAAATTACAAAAACTACAGGACAAATTTTAAAAGAAAACATTTGCACGCTTTTTAATTTACTAAATTTGATCATTGCGATCGCACTTGCATGCGTACAAGCATGGTCTAACCTCTTTTTTATTGCTATCATTGCATTAAATACGGGAATAGGCATTGCACAGGAGCTTAAAGCAAAAAAACTGATTGAAAAGCTCTCTCTGCTTTCTGCTCCAAAAGCAGATATTGAACGTAGTGGTAAAATTATGCAGATTGACATCACTGATATTGAATTAAACGATATTCTTTTGTTAGAAAGTGGTAATCAAATCTGTGCCGATGCAGTAATTCAGGAAGGAACTATAGAAGTAAACGAATCTCTTTTAACAGGAGAATCAGATGCGATTTTGAAAAAAAGCGGAGATTCTCTCTTATCCGGCAGTTCAGTTATCAGCGGTAAATGTCGTGCATGTGTCATTCACGTCGGTGATGACAACTACGCCTCAAAAATTGCCAAAGAAGCGAAAAAAACGAAAGCGCTTAGTTCCGAACTGGTGCTTTCTATGCGAAAAGTCACAAAGCTAACTGGATTTATCATCATTCCTCTCGGTATTCTACTTTTGGTACAGGCGCTTGTTCTTCGAGAAAACGATTTGTACCACGCTGTTGTCAGCACTTCTGCAGGATTGTTGGGTATGCTCCCTAAAGGGCTTTATCTGCTGATCAGTATTGGATTAGCAGCCGGCATTATTACTCTCTCCAAAAAAAATGTTTTGGTGCAAGATTTGTATTCATTGGAAAATCTTGCACACGTAGATGTCCTTTGTCTAGATAAAACTGGTACGCTTACCGAAGGGAAAATGCAGGTGGAAGAAATCATACCTTTCCATCATGACTCTGCAAGTACTTTTTTAGAATATATGGGAAGTTTCCTTACCCATACATCAGATAATAACGCTACGTTTCAAGCGTTAAATCAATATTTTGACTGTAACGACAAATTTAAACCAATTGCACAAATTCCGTTTTCTTCAGACAGGAAATGGAGTGCTATGCAGTTTGAAAACGGCAACACCTTTATTATAGGAGCGCCGGAAAAGTTGTCTGCATCCGCTTTGCCCGAACACATACAGGCTCATATGCAGGCAGGAAAACGCATTCTTGTTGCTGGTATCACATCTGAAATTGTTGAAAAAGGTTCGTTGCTTCCGAAATTAACCCTTCTTGCGGCAGTCACAATCGTTGATCCAATCCGAAAAAATGCATCTGCTGCAATGGCGTACTTTCGTGGCGAAGGCGTAGCAGTGAAAATCATCTCAGGTGACAATCCAGTCACAGTTTCTGCTATTGCCGCACAAGCTGATGTACCAGGAGCGAAAAACTATGTTGACATGAGTAAGATTGAAAATGATGCAGATTTTACAGAATTATCAGAAAATTATTCTGTATTTGGTAGAGTTACACCGGTTCAGAAAAAACAGTTGGTGGAAGCACTTCACCAAAATGGTCACAAAGTGGCAATGACTGGTGATGGTGTCAACGATCTTTTAGCGTTAAAGGAGGCTGATTGCAGCATTGCTGTCGGACAAGGAAGTGATGCCGCCCGTCAAGTCGCACAATTGGTATTATTAGATTCTGACTTTTCCGTATTAAAAGATGTATTGATGCAAGGGCGCAGAGTAATAAATAATATTACAAAATCTGCAGGTGTATTTTTTATTAAGACTCTGTATTCTGTTCTCCTATGCTTCACCTGTCTTATAACAAACACACCTTTCCCTTTCATTCCCATTCAAATTACATTGATTGATCTCCTAATCGAAGGTTATCCGGCTTTCTTTGCCTCATTTGAACCCAATTCTAAAAAAGTTACAACAAAATTTTTACCGGAAGCCATTCGACGTTCTGCTCCAAACGCTTTAGCATTCACTTTATGCTTTCTGATATATCTTGTGCTTCACATTATTGGGGTTTTAGGCGCAACGGGCGAAAACACACAAGAAAATGCGATTTTATACCTATTGATTGGTACAATTGGCATTATGGGTGTCTGGAAAATGTGTATGCCATTCAATAAACTTCGGGCGTTTCTCAGTGTCTCGACTGCTGTATTTTTCTATATGGCAATTGGCGTTTTACTCTATCTGAAAAACCATTTACTGCATCTGGATCTATTGCATATGGCTATCCCCAATTTCACTTCAGTGCTCATCTTCATAGGATTTGTTCTACTCAGTTTCTTAGTTGAACGTATTCTGGCCTGCACCATATTTCGAAAGGCTCCCAAAAGTAAACTCTTAGATGTTTTTTAATACTGATTTTTAAAACTATGGTATGTATTTGATAAATCGGCAGCACATTTATATTGCCAATGCAATGTGCTGCCGATTATTCAAAGTATCCCTCATTTATCAATCAATTAGCATCATGAACGTATAAATTTACCTAATTTTGCTTTTATAAATTAAAATACAAAACGTATGCAGTTTATTTTATACTACATTTGACTTTTTATTTAGGTGGTGTTCTCATGTTTGAAAAAATTATCCAGCGGTGTATAAAAAATAGTAATAATTACACCGATCCCCAAGTAAGAAAATCTTATGGAACATTCAGCAGTGTTATCGGCATTTGTTGCAATGTACTTCTTTTTATTGTCAAATATACCATGGGAACACTTACTAATTCCATTGCCATTATATCTGACGCTTTCAACAATTTATCGGATTGCGCAAGTTGCCTGATTACCATGTTTGGCTATAAAATGGCTGCGAAACCTGCTGACAAAGATCATCCATTCGGACATGGTCGCATGGAATATCTGACCTCACTGGTGATTGCTGTAATGATTGCTTTAATGGGTTTTGAATTGCTAAAAAGTTCCGTGCAAAAGATTATACATCCAGAAATTGTAACATTTCATTGGATCACATTAATTGCTCTTTTCTTTTCTATCGGCATAAAACTATGCATGGCATGGCTCAATACTTCTCTGGGAAGACGCATCCAATCATCAACGATGATTGCCACTGCGAAGGACAGCAAAAGCGATGTCATTGCCACTTCTGCAACAATTATTGCACTGGTTGCTTCTCTCTTTACTGATTTTCCAGTAGACGGCATCATGGGAACTGCAGTTTCCTTATTTATTTTGAAAACAGCGTATGATATTATCCGGGATACCGTGGGAGAACTTCTAGGTCGTCCCGCAGATCCTGAAGTGGTACAACAGCTGAAAGAATTGATTTTTTCTCACGAAAGCATTATCGGCATTCACGATCTAATTCTGCATAATTACGGTCCTGGCAGAACCATAGGCAGCTGCCATGTGGAAGTTCGCAGTGATTCCAATTTCGTCACCATTCACGAAACCGTAGACAAAATAGAACATGAAATTTACCAATCTATGCGAATTTTAATGACTATACATATGGATCCTATTGAACTGGACAATGAAACGATTAACCACTATCGAAACATAACCGAAAATATCATTCGTGGATTAGATACGCACATGAGCATCCACGATTTTCGATTGGTATCCGGAGAGGATACCAATCGTTTGATCTTCGATTTGGTGGTTCCATTTGACGTAACCTACACAGACACGCAGCTACAGGAAATTATTAATGGGGAGTTACAGCAAAAAGACCAGACATGTCAAGCAACGATTACTTTCGATCGTGATTTCACCGGATAAACTGGATTTTTTAAAAGCAATTTTACATCAGTAACGTAGCTTGTTGAGATGTGATCTTAAATAAAAATGTACTGGTCTAGTAATAAACGGCAATAAAAAAATGCCCTCCTATGGTATAAAAAATACCATAGGAGGGCAAAGCTATGCCAAGACAATACAAACATAGTCACTTTTATATTTGACGAATACCATCGACCCATTTCATAAAGTGCATCATTCCTTCCGGTGTACGCTTGAATACACCTGCATCCAAAAGTACCTGTTCAAATACCGCTCCAATTGCATTACGGATAATTTCTGGTGCTGTTTCTGCATTCGCATTTGGATATTGTACTCTCAACTGTGAAATCCATTCCTGATGACTTGCCATCGACTTCGTCTGCTGCAAATCCACATCTTCATATAAGGCTCTTTCCAGAACCGGAAGTTCATTTGCCAGTCTTGCCGGCAGTACAGCCAAACCCATAACTTCAATCAATCCGATATTTTCCTTTTTTATATGATGCAATGCGGGATTTGGATGATATAATCCCAATGGACGTTCCTGCGTTGTTAGATTATTTCGAAGAACCAAATCACATTCATATAATCTGCCCCGCATTCTCGCTATCGGTGTAATGGTATTATGGGGTACGCCTTCTGTCTCAGCATAAATCTGCACGTCTGGATCACTGTATTCTCGCCAATTGCGCAAAATTTTATCACATGCCGCCGCAAGAGAAGAACGATTTTCACTTTGCAGCCGGATCACTGACATTGGCCATTTCAAAATGCCTGCCTGTACTTCTGGATATTCTGGCAAAAGAAAGGCTGTTTCCACTGGTGCTTTTTCCATTGTAAACACATAATGCCCACCCTGGAAATGTTCGTGACTCAAAATAGAACCGCCTACAATCGGCAAATCAGCATTTGATCCAATAAAATAGTGCGGCAGCAATTCCAAAAGATCAAATAATTTCTCAAACACTTCTGCATCAATTTTCATAGGAATATGCTTTTGATGAAAAACAATGCAATGCTCATTGTAATATCCATAAGGAGAATATTGAAATGCCCAATCTGCACCGTGTATCCGAATTGGAATCGGACGCAGATTCTGCCTTGCCGGATGTGTCAACGTTCCCGCAAAACCGGTATTTTCCATACAAAGCTGACATGCCGGATATGATACCTTGGGTTGATTCCTGGCAGCAGCAATATCCCGTGGATCTTTTTCCGGCTTGGAGCGATTGATTGTAATATCCAACTTTCCATATGCACTTTCATATGTCCACCGCATATCTTTTGCGATTCTTCCTGCTCGTACATAGTTGGTGTCTTTACTGTATTGATAATACCAATTTGTGGCGTTTTCCGGGCTCTTTTGATACTCACACCAAAAATGTCGATTCACGTCATGCAGCATTGCCGTAAAAATACCCATGATCTTGGTGTCAAACAAATCTCTGGCAGCACTGGAATCAGCTATAATGCCATTCTCACACGAATATGAAACGATTTCATCTAAAATTGCATCAAGGGAAGGCAATTCCTCCGGGATTTCCGGTTTGTTCCACGAAGTCAAATGCAACAGCTCCATCAGCTGATTTCGCACATATATTTCATCTTCCCGGGTAATCAGTTCCTTCTGAATACCGTACTGGATCAGAGTCTGTATTGATTCTTCAATCATCTCAATTCTCCCTTTTTTATCATTTACTATCGCTTAACTTTCCAAAAAGCAGATCGTTTTTACATCAATCACACCGTCTCCTTCATAAACCAAATATAGAGGATGAACACCCTCTGTTATTTCTAGAACACCCTTTTGCATCTCCCAGTTTTCAGCAGGCGATATAATAATAGAACCTACTTCTTTTCCATTTATTTGCTCATATACATGAATGGTACCTGTTCCTGTTCCACGCAGTTCCAATCCGAGTATCTTTTTTCCGCTGAATGCAAAATACTTGTACCCCAGCATGGTACCATTCTGAATCTCCCCGATAAATCGATCTTCCCCACAATGCGTCACATTCGGAAAAGAATCTGTATAGATACGATTGGAACCGTGCGGCATATGTCCATTGGTAATATTGCATGCAATAACCGCCGGATACTTTCCATCTGCCATAAGCGGTCCGCCATTAAGTCCGCATGAAGTTATCTCCACCTGCGGAATCGTACCATCTGACAATATAGTTATCTTTTCTGCACATGCCTGACGACTGTAATCCGATTTATGTGTCAGCCGGTGATAAAATACGTACCACTGTCCATTAATCTGAATAATGCTGCCATGTGTTGTTCCGGTCATATTCAGACGATCTTTTTCTTCTCTACCCTGATATCCTACATCCCCATTGGATACAATCGTCCCTCCAAAGGTGAAATTTCTATCCGGATAGTCGCTGGTAGCATAACAAAGCTCATGATTTTTCCATGAAGAATAAATAAAATAATATTTTTCCCCTACCTTGCGCATTGAGCTTGCTTCAAAAAAAGGATGTTCCTCAAAGCTAGTCCCCTTGGTATGATAAGGTATAATATGTTTTGGTGCTTCCTTAACAGTCAACATATCATCTTCCACTACCACCATACAAGGTCCCATAACACTGCCAGTTGTCATCAAAATCTCTTCACGGCATTTATGAAACATATCCATCTCTTCTACAATATGTGCTTCATTTTCTGCGAAATCCGGTTCTTCTTCATATGGAAACTGCGTTCCATAATAAATCCGAATCACACCGTTATCATTTATCACACCTGGATCAAAACATACATAATCCAGCATAGGACTTCCATCAGGATAACGTACATAACCAAGATATCGATATTTTCCAGCAGGCGTATCACTCACCGCAACACTGATTGGCCCAAAATAACCACCTTTGCCATCTCTACCCGACATGCAATAATATAAATAATATTTTCCGTCATTTCCTTGCACTACATCTGGTGCATACATATATTTACGGTCTGTAGGATAGGCGGGATCCTGATCAGCCCGATAAATTGTTCCCTCATAACGCCAATTTGTCAGATCCTCTACCGGTGCGGAATAAACGACATAATCCCGCATACAGAACGTCTCACCACCCTCTTTATCATGTGAACCATATAAATATACTCTGTCTCCGAATACATGTGGCTCTGTGTCTGGAATATACTCATGAATCGGCAAAAAAGGATTGTATGCTTGTCTTTTCATATCATTTCACTCCTTTGGTTTTATCTGGATTTGTAATTTCATTATAATCATTCTACAACCCATTGTCAATAGAAATTCTAACTACTGATATAGTATTTGAAAAAATGATACTTTTTCTCCATATTTCCATTTTAAATTTTCATATGTTGAATACAAAAAAACGTATTTTTCTATTTTTTCCCTTTCTGCAATTGTCAAATATTTAAATTTGATATTGAATTTGTTTCGTTTTCTGTCGAATTTACTCGAATTATTAAGTTTTAGATTGAAATATGTCGATTTCTAGCCAATTTTTTTTGATAAAATTCCAATCAATTGTTGAGACAACACAAAAAATGTGCTATAATGATAATAGCCCAAAATATGGTATAATCGGAACTATTTATCAAAATACTTTAATTATTACCAATGCAACATAAACCATAAAAACTAGGCAATACGCAGGAGATGGACTTTTATTATGCTTTCTTACAAAATCGCAATTGCTGACAACGATATTCGTACATGCCGCAAGATACGGGAATTACTCACAATTTACAGCACACAAAGAGATATTGACATTGCACCACCTCGCATCTTTTCCAGTTGCGAAGCCTTGTTACAATCATACTACCACGGCGCTCAATATGACTTCTTATTCCTTGCTGTTGACTTCTCTGATACCATTTCTGATGATGCCGTTCCTGCTTCAAACCGCATGAATGGCATTGCATTTGCATCTATGTTACGACGTACAATCGGCAACACGGGTGTGGAAATCATCTATGTTACCGCTTATCAAAATTATGCAGCAGATACCATTCCTGTTCGCCCCGCAGGATTTATTCCAAAACCGGTCACCCTTCAGAAAATTACCAGTACACTTGACACAATCATGCAGTATCGAAATTTGACACATCGATTCTTTGTCTTTACCAATCGCAAATCACAGATGCAAATTCAGGTTTCTCAAATACAATATCTTAACAGTTGCGGCAGACAAATTATCATGAAAACAATGGATTCCAAAATCTCTTTTTATGGTAAGCTATCCGACGTAATGAAGGAAAAGTGTTTTCACAACTTCCTACAAATTCATAAGTCATATCTGGTAAACCCAGATTATATCGCGTGTATTACTCCAACCACTGTCTACTTACGAGGCCCCAAACATGAAACGCTTCCCATCAGCCGTAATCAACAGCGCAATGTAGAAAAATGGCTTGCAAAAGAATTTTAAACATAGTAACATAACCGAATTTGGAAAGATTCTACATATATAACACTTAGCTGCTTTACTGATTATAAGAATCGGTAAAGCAGCTCTTTTTCATCAAATTGTACATTGCCTTTCAAATACACTTTTTATGCACTTTTCTATTGACAATATCTAAAATACATGCTATAATCATTTTATGAAATGCACTTTAAAGTAAAAAAGTGCACTTAAAAAAGGAGGGATTGAAAATGGAATTTTGTGAAAAACTACGATTACTTCGAAAAAATGCAGGAATGACGCAGGAAGATTTGGCAAAAAAACTTCAAATTTCCAAACGTACCATTGTCTACTATGAACAAGGCATACGAATTCCCAGATTTCCGGAGATTTACCAGGTATTAGGAGAAATCTTTGGAGTTACACCGGAATATCTGCAAGACAACACGCAGGACACATCTGCCGCCAACCCGGATAACGGTATGGAAGAAGCGGCACAAATTATTTCACAAGTTAAAGCACTGTTTGCCGGCGGCAAACTTTCTGAACAGGACAGAGATGCTGTCATGAGAGAACTACAAGAAGTCTACTGGGAAATCAAAGCCGAACAGCACACCCATCAGTAGTGATTCAACAGGGAGTGAAACACTTGCATTACATCTATCAAATGACAAAGAACCTAATCACGGAACAAGGGACATCAGATCCTTTTGAAATCTGTGAAAATCTAAAAATTCGTGTACGATTCTGTTCCGATTTTCATAAATTATGCGGAATGATTGCCTATGTATTGGAAAAACCAGTCCTTTTACTCAATAGTAATATGAATGACCAACGTCTCTATGAAACATGTGCACATGAACTGGGACATTATTTGCTGCACAGCGACATTGTAAAAACTGGTCATCTGGAAGAATTTGAGATTTACAATATGAATGACAAAACCGAGTATCAAGCAAACATATTTGCAGCACACCTGCTGATCGATGAAAAAGACATGCTAAATCTGCTGCAAGAAGGCAAAGATGTCTTTGAAACCGCAATGTGTCTAAAGATAAATCCCATTCTTCTTAATATCAAAATGACTGATATGAATCGCATGGGGTACCAGTTTCCTACTAGCTGGGAGGGTACTCGTCTTTTTTAACGGAGATGCATGATGGAAAACAAAATTTATTTTTGTATTGATTTAAAAAGTTTCTATGCCTCAGTTGAATGCGTAGAAAGAGGGCTGGATCCCTTTTCTACCAATTTAGTAGTTGCAGACCCTTCCAGAGGTGCGGCAAGCATATGTCTGGCAATCACACCGGCGATGAAAACATTAGGAATTGCCAATCGATGCCGCATCTTTGAAATCCCAGAACATATTCCTTATCTTACCGCAAAACCACATATGCGCAAATACATGCAAGTTTCTGCTAGAATATGCAGTATTTACTTTCGCTACATTGCACCAGAAGATATACATGTTTATTCCATTGATGAAGTATTTATCGATGCATCTCCCTATCTGCATCTGTATCATATGACACCAAAACAACTGGCAGAAATGCTTGTGACAAAAGTAAAAGAGGAAACAGGAATCTGTGCTACAGCCGGTATAGGCACCAATCTGTTTTTGGCAAAAGTGGCACTGGATATTACTGCCAAACGCACCAAAGACGGCATTGGGTTTCTAGATGAAACCACATTTCAAAAAAACATCTGGCATCATCGCCCTATTACAGATATATGGAATATCGGAAAGGGTATTGCCAAACGATTAGAACGATATTTTGTTAAAGATCTATATGGCATTACACAGCTACCCGAAGATTTACTTTATCGCACCTTCGGTGTCAATGCCGAATTACTCATTGACCACGCTTGGGGCAGAGAATCCTGCACCATTGCGGATATTCACAACTATAAGGCACGGAGTAGATCCATCTGTAACAGCCAGATCCTATTTGAAAATTATAATTATACAGATACACTTGTGGTGCTAAAAGAAATGATAGACACATTGGTGCTGGAACTAATAGAAAAAAAATTGTTTGCTGGCGGCATTTTCCTTCACATCGGCTATGCCGATGACCGTGTTAAATCTACCGGTGGTTCCCGAAAACTGCCGGAAGAAACGGATTCTTTACAAAAATTATCAGAACAATTTGAAAAATTATTTGGGGAAACTACAAATAATACACAACTGATCCGAAAAATCTCCATCGGACTAACACGTCTTACCGAAACAAATTTTCACACCATATGCTTATGGGAAGACCCTAAACAAGCAGAAAAAGAATCTAGTATGCAGCATGTCATATTACAGGTAAAACATAAGTATGGAAAAAACGCAATATTAAAAGGCTTAAATTTCCGAGAAAAGGCAACTGCAAAACAACGTAATCTATTAGTAGGAGGTCACAATGGTGAATAGAATAGAACGTGCTAAACAATTCATGCCCTTTGCCTCACTGCGAGGATACTATGATCTGGTACAAGAGGCATCAACGATACAGGAGCCAAAGCATGAACTTTGTGAAGATGACGGCGAAACACTTTCCCGTCAGCTTTGCCATTTGCAAAAAGGCGATCATGTAAACGTGCATTACTACCGTCAAAATCGTTACCAAAATTTAGATGGTATAGTGGAGCGTATTGATCTGCTTTTGCACACTATCACTATTTCTCATACCGTGATTGCATTTTCAGATTTATACAAGATAACCATTTTTTAATAGAATACAAAAAAAGTTTTACGTTCTTACGCAAAGATGTAAGACATATTTTGTATAGTATTGCCATAACAAAAATAGAATGACTACAGTAATTCCTTGCAATTACAGGGATTTTGTGCTATAATAATTGGCATGAGTTTGATGGCAATACCGCAAAAACGTCTTTGGACTCTATGCACAAATGTAATAATCCAAAACAGGAGGGTTCAGCATGGTTCTTGCTGTAGATATCGGAAATACAAATGTCGTAATTGGGTGCTTTCAAAAACAACATATTTTATTTGTGGAAAGGATCTCCACGAATCAGAATGCGACCACACTGGAACTTGCCATTTCTATCAAAACAATTCTAGAAATATATCAAATTGACTTCTCAGAAATTGAGGGAAGCATCATATCCTCTGTTGTACCTTCAATCAATAATTCCATGAAAAAAGCCATTCAAAAAATTGCGGCGTGCCCTGTTCTAACTGTGGGACCGGGTATCAAAACCGGTCTCCAGATCGCTATTGATAATCCCGCACAATTAGGCAGTGACAGAGTGGCAGATGCCGTTGCCGCACTGCAAGAACATCAACCGCCCATTGTCATCATCGACATGGGAACTGCTACAACACTTTCAGTTATTGATGAAAACAGAAGACATATCGGTGGCATTATCGCACCTGGAGTAGGAATTTCCATGAATGCGCTTACAGAAAAAACCGCACAGCTTCCAAAAATCTCGCTGGAGCCACCCAGAAAATGTATTGGCAGTAACACCGTTGAATGTATGAAAAGTGGTATCCTTTACGGGTCAGCCGGCTGTATTGATGGACTTTTAGATCGGATTGAAGCAGAACTTGGAAAAACACCTACTTTTCTAGCAACTGGCGGTTTGGCAGAGTATATTATTCCCCATTGCCGTCATAAGATCATTCTGGACAATATGCTTCTACTAAAAGGACTTCGTCTGATCTACCAAAAAAACATGGTAATGCCTTCCCACGAAACCCACTAAGTACAGGAAGAAAAGAATGCAATCTTGACGATTTTCTAAGATCCATATTTCCTGATCTTACAAATACCTACTTTACATCCGCTGCATAAGGCTATTTCAAAACCCTCCCAATATCCCGGGAGGGTTCTTCTATTTTAAAATTCGATTCACATCCTTTGCATCATTAGGTGGTCTAAGCGTTCGCTTGTCTGCATAGGATAAAACAAACGAACGCCGCCAGACGGCGAAAAGGAGGAATTTCCATATGGATTTAAAAGTAAATCGGGAAACACTTCCCGTAACGGAAACCATTCTGGATGAAGTACAAGAGCAAAGTGTGGAACTCGACTATGTCTTGCCGGACTATGACCCGGACATCTTTCGTATTATCGGCTGTGAAATTCAGCCTACAATTTTAAGTTATACCACCGGTTCTGAGCGGATCTCGTATGAATTGCGAGCAGATATCCGCATTTTGTACTGTGGTTCCGGCAGTACACTACTCCAGTGTGTTTCACAGCAATTATCATTTTCCCGCAGCATTGAACTTCCGAAAATGGCAGATAATCCAACTGTTACCCTTCAACCCAAAACCACTTATGCCAACTGTCGTGCTGTCAGCCCCCGACGACTAGAAGTACGTGGTGCTATTTCAATTCCTATCCGTATCACCGGAGAAAAAAAGCAAGAAGTCATTTCGGATATTTTCGGAATGCACGTACAGATGCGAAAGGTACCGGTTACATACGCTGCACAGAAAAAACATGCCACTAAAAATATCATTCTAAATGAAGATGTCGAACTTGTCCATACGAAACCACCTATTCGAGCCATAGTAAGAAATGAAGTACATCTGTTGCATCAGGAACATTCTATTCTCGCTGGAAAATTAGTAACAAAAGGCGAAGCAGAAGTCTACGTTCTCTATACTTGGCAAAAGGACGATGGTACAAATGGTATGGATCAAATGCAGTTTACCATTCCCTACAGCCAGATTGTCGACATGGAACAAATTGATGACACTTATCAGGCTCGTGCAGATGCACAAATTGTACGGTGCGATACAAAACCTGTTATTGGGAAAAGCGGTTTAATGGATACCATACAATGCGAGATTGAATTGCGAATGCAATGCACAGCTGTCAAAACGGCGTCAATTCAGTTGGTTGCAGATGCATTTTCAACACGCTACCTTTGCGACCAGTCTGCATCGACTTTACAGATCGATATGGTTCCAGAACCCATTACAGCTAATTTGCCTTGCAGTGCAACCATTCCTCCCGGTGATACGATCCCGGAATGCATCTACGATTTGCATTGCCGTGTTCGTAATATTAATATGCAATTACTTCCAGATACAAACCGGATTCGTATCAGCGGTATGCTCTGCTGCAGCATTCTAGCACGTGACGAAACTGAAATGCCACTGCTGATCGAAAAAGAAGAAGCATTTGAAGTCTACACCGATTCTGACACACCAGTAGAAAATGCGGTGTTACAAGCACAGGTAGAACCTTCAGACTGTACCTATCATCTTGCTTCAGACGGAACCATTTCTGTTAAAGCAACTCTGTTATTGCACGGTTATTTGCATTCATCTGCCAAACACACTTGTCTATCAGAATTTTCGGTTGATGACGAAAATAAGCTTGTGCGAGACGGCGACTATGCACTCAAACTTTATTATGGAATAGAAAATGAGGATATATGGGAGATTGCTAAACGATGTCACACCAGTGTAACTGCCATCATGGAAGAAAATAACCTATCAGAAGAACAATTGCATGCTTCGGGAATGCTGTTCATTCCCATCGTACACTAACCGACCGACAGGAGGCACAAACATATGGCAAATGAAATTTATTCCGATATTGCCCGTCGCACGGGCGGTGATATTTATATTGGTGTCGTCGGGCCGGTACGTTCCGGAAAATCCACCTTTATCAAACGATTTATGGAACAACTGGTAATCCCCAATATTGCAAATCCAGCATGGAAACAACGAGCTGTGGATGAACTTCCACAATCAGCCGGCGGTAGAACAATCATGACGACAGAGCCTAAGTTCATCCCCGAAGAAGCGGTGGAACTGACACTTGGCGACAATGCACACATGCATGTTCGTATGATCGACTGTGTAGGATATATTGTTCCCAGTGCATTGGGTTATATTGAGAATGAACAGCCCCGTATGGTACACACTCCGTGGTTTGAACAAGAGATTCCCTTTAATATGGCAGCAGAAGTGGGTACCAGAAAAGTTATTGCTGAACATTCTACCATCGGTCTGGTGATCACCACTGATGGTTCCATCACCGATCTACCACGTGCCGAATATGCCGACTGTGAACGTCGAGTCATTGAAGAATTACAAGAACTAGGAAAGCCTTTTGCGGTTCTCCTCAACTGTCTGCACCCAAAGGATCAAGCAGCAATAGAACTTGCACACACTCTAGAAGAAACATATCAGGCACCAGTTATCCCGGTGAGCTGTCCAGATTTAGACGAAACAGACATACGCAATATTTTAACAGAACTGCTTCGTGAATTTCCAGTCAAAGAAATCAATGTGCGCATGCCCCACTGGATTGCAGAATTACAAAAAGGGCATTGGCTGCGCGAATCTGTCTTCTCCTGCATTCGTCAAGCAGCCGCCGATATCCACACCATTCGGGACACAAACACATTTACAGATGCAGTAAGCAGCTGCCCTTACATCACCCATTCTGCAATCCGAGATATTGACATGGGAACGGGCAACGTTTGCATAGAAATTGAATTGGATCCATCACTGTTCTACCGAATTCTTGGAGAGGAAACCGGATTGGAAATCCACAGTGAAAGTGATATTTTACCAATTTTACTGGAACTATGCAGCATACAAAAAGCATATGCCAAGATTGCGCCGGCTCTACAAGAGGTCGAAGCAACTGGATATGGCATTGTCATGCCAGAACAAGAAGAAATGACTCTGGAAGAACCAGAGATAATCAAACAAGGTGGACGTTATGGTGTACGTCTCAGAGCCTCTGCACCTTCCATTCATATGATGCGAGCTGATATTCGAACGACCGTCAGCCCCATTGTAGGGACAGAAAAACAAAGTGAAGAATTAGTCATGTACCTTTTAGAAGGATTTGAAGAGGATCCCACAAAAATTTGGTCTTCTAACATCTTTGGCAAATCTTTGCATGAATTGGTAGGTGAAGGACTACACAACAAACTTTCCAAAATGCCCATGGATGCTCGGTTAAAATTACAAGAAACACTCCAGCGCATTATCAACGAAGGCTGCAGTGGTCTTATCTGTTTCATTCTTTAAGAATGAATTGTAAACATTCAAATCAATCTCTTGCGTTATATACGTCCATTTTTTGTAAACCAAAGCTAAAAAAAGCAAAACAAGCCATAAAAAGCATCTTTGGAACAATAGCCCAAAGATGCTTTTTTTTAGTTAAAATACAGATTCCTTGTAAAAACTAAAAACACAAGAATCTCTTTTCTGTAATATCTGCATTACTGACACTTCAGTTTCATTGGTGGATGCGCCGATACAGGAAGCGCATCGTGTAGCAATTCGTTATGCTGCAAACAATAACGCACTAATAAGTTTTGATCCCAACATCCGCCTTCCGCTCTGGTCAAGCGCAAAGGAATGTCAAACAAGA
>CASEVP010000044.1 GCA_949291345.1 uncultured Ruminococcus sp. | reverse complement strand
TTTCCCAGTTCCGGTAGCAATTGCGCTTTCCCACAGCATCATTTGGCAAGGACTTGCCAGTGCTTCGCTCTGTCCCATACAACTCCACATTGTATCAAAATCACTAGTATCAGTCAGTTTTGATGAAGCACTGAATGCTGTAATCCCATCAATTTGAATTTTTTCCATTTGTGCATCATTAACTGCAATTCCCATTCGTGAATATGTTTCGATAATTCTATCCAATGGCATGTCCTGTACAAGCTGCGCAAAAAATGGGTTGCAGCTATTTTCAAATGCCTGTACAATATTTTGTGTACCATGTCCGCTTAAGTCATGACATCGAATTTGTTGATTATACTTTGTCGTATAGGTACCATTGCAGGAATATGTGATTCCCATTAGATTATCGTATCCAAATGTTTCCAATGCAGCAGCTGTTGTTGCAATTTTTTGTGTAGATCCGGGTACGGTTTCATAAAATGCTTTGCAAATCAGACTTCCCTCAGGCAGCTCATTAATATTAATATAATTATCCAGAATATTAACACTAGGCTTGCTAACGCATACCAAAATTTCTCCTGTCAAATAATTGTATGCAATTGCTGTTCCATCCTTATTGCCAAATGCTTGATAGACTGCCTGATTTGCCTCATGATCCAATGTTGAATAAATAGCTGATTTTCCATGTGGCGTCGCTCCAAAAATCAAACTATAATTCTGTAATTTTTCGATATTTTCTGAAACCAATGTATTTGTCATTTGCCCGCTATCGTCACCAATTACATTACCGATATCCACAAAATATGATGCATCATATGTATCTAAAGAAGCTTCTGGGTCAAACAATATTTGACCATTTCGATCATACACTTTCCCGAGCGTTACATCATTTGAATATGACATATAAAAAGAGGATTCTTTTACAATTTTAAAAACCAGTATTCCCATTCCAATAAAAAACAATACCAAAATAATAATTGTTAATCGCTCTCCACGGCGAATACTTTGTATACTTTTCATGAACGCATTGCCGCCTTTCTTCGAATAGCCTTTTTCTTTCCAGCAGGGCTCTGCTTTCGGAATACCGGTGATTGTCCCGCTTTTAGCATTCCTGCTAGAAAACCGCTTGTCACCATGGAACTTCCCCCCTGGGAAATAAATGGAATTGTGACACCTGTAAAAGGAATCAAATTACATGAACCAAAAATATTCAATCCCATTTGCACGATCATAACCGCAACTACGCCAAGGATCATTGTGGTGTGAAAATAACTGCGCGGCTTATTGATCATAGGCAAAAGCAACATTGCCATGATGATCATAATCGCAAGCAGTGCAACGATAAAACCCCATTCTTCACATATTGTAGAGAAAACGATATCCGTATCAGAAGCAAACACTTCATGCAGCGATCCGCACCCAGGTCCCTTTCCGAATAAACCACCTTCTGCAATAGCAATCAAAGCTTTACATTGCTGATATCCATGGCCTTCCCTCTGTTCCCAAATGTCAACCGACAAACGATCCTGCACATATCCGGGAGCAAATCGAATCGCAACCAATATTAGCAGAACAGCGATAATACCAATTACAATGACCGTCTTTTTAGAAAATTTCGCTTTTGGATAGCATAACCTACAAACCAAAGCACATCCATATACCGCAGCAAATGTTGGAAGAGAACCAAGATCGCGGCACCACCATTGCAGACCCACAATTATCACAAATGCAGCTGTTAGAATCATCATTTCAACTGAAACATAAAAGAACAATATTTTCTTTTTCTCATGTTGTTCACGAATTGACGTAGCACACAATAGTACAAAGACTGGTTTCATAAATTCCGAAGGTTGAATACTGATAGAACCGATATTGATCCACATTGAACGGCTTCCGGTTAACAACAGAATGCTTAAAATTAAAACGCCTAACAAAATATATAACAATTTTTTCTTTGACTGGATCCACACATGGTTTCGTGTGAGCAAAAAACCAAATTGGCAAAATATCAATCCTATGACACATGTAATATAATGTTTAAATGCAAATCCAACACCGCCAAAACAGGATTGAAATATAACACTAATATTAACTAAAAGCAGTAGAACAAAATCCAGTGTGTACGTCATCTGTCGATAAAAAAATCGTAGTACAACTGTATAAACAACATCCAAACCGATTACTGCAATTGCAAGCAGCATTACATCCTGCATTGTATCATATCGCCCACGCAGTATAATTGCAAATAGCATTATAATATGAGTGAACAACACAACAGAAGTACATTTCGCATATGATAATCCGTTTTTATACACGCTGTTTCCTCCTTCGTTGTCGAATGACAACGGTTTTATTTCCAAATCGAATTTCATCCATATCTTTTAGTTTGACCTGACAACGAATTTTTCTTCCGTTTACATAAGTACCGGATTTGGAATCCAAATCAAGTACACTCCATATTCCGTTGGAAACATACAGCACTGCATGATAGCGAGATACGCTCATATCGGAAAAACGAATATCTGCTGCTCCATGACGTCCAACTAAGATTTCATCTGCCTCCAATGGAATCATTACCCTGCGTGATGTATCATACAGAGCCATGTTTGCACTTACTTTGTTCCATCGATGTTGTTCAAGAGCTTTTTCTTCTTGTGCTTTACTAAACATGGTTACAATGCTGACTAAAACAAACACAACAACTGTTGCGCTGATTACTATAGAAAAAACAGCACTTGCTTGTAACGCATTTAATATATTTTCAAACAATTATTGCACCTCATGTAGTATAAAGTAGTAGTTTTTAAGTTCCTCTCCAAGAACTTTGATAGATACTATTTTGACTCTTTTGGTTTAAGCACCGAAATCAGCGTCTCATTTCATTATAACATTGTACATTTGGATGCACAATTCCTTTGTACAACACAATACCCTACATTCATTTGTAGAAATTTTATATCGTGCACAGTAAATTAAAAAACAGTTTTCTCGCAATTGGAAGCATTCGTCTTTGGCTATGGCAATACAAATTAAAAAAAGCACCTAACGATTGCATCCATTCGTTAGGTGCTTTTTATATTGTTGCTACCAAAAAGGCATGCAAATTTAATACAATTTTCAAAATCATGAGACATTGTTCAAATTACTATCATATATGTGTTTTGTTTGATTATAAAAACACCTAGTTTTTACTTTATGTATTTTATCATATAAATCACAGATTGTCAAGAGAATTTTAAATATATCAATGTAAAAATTACCAGTGTTGTGTTGTATTATTTTCAAATTACAAATAGAATAAACAATGTATGAAATAATTCAATTTAAAAAATCATAATGGACGAAATATTATCTAGATTCTGACGACTGCACCAACACGCCCTGCAAGCTTCAATTTAAAAATTAAATATTAATTTAATGATAACGAATTAGAAAAGATGTTGATAAGTGTTATAATGAAATAAAAAGGGGGAGAAAAAATGTCATGAAAAACAATTAATTATGCATATGGATTCAAAAATCAATAATAGAGTCAATTTGTAGAACTGATAAAGAACCCCAAAACTTTAAATGCAGTATTAAAGGAGTATGGAGTTAATAATCCAGCGTCAAATGATTAAAGTTTGACTTCTTTAAAGATATTTTAAATCAAACTTAATGACTGATTTCATATAGGAATTAAGTTGAATGTAAAAAATACAAAACAACAGAGCTACTGTTGCCAACCATACAAATGCAGCAGCCCCATTGTTTTTATATTGTACATATAGTTATTTGTTAGTTAAACATGCCATTCGTTGATTCGATATTAGGAACAATGGACTTCTTACATTTCATCTTGAAAAATTATCTCACCATTTGTTGCAATCACATCACGATAAAAATATCCGGAATCTTTTATTGTGCGTTTTTGCGTTTGATAATCTACATGCACCAATCCAAAACGCATATCATATCCATCAGCCCATTCATAGTTATCCATGATAGACCAATACATATATCCCATAATATCTATCCCATCTTCCATGCATCGATATAGTTCACGTAAATATCGTTTCATAAAGTCAATCCGCTGAGGATCATGTACCTTTCCATCCAATTGTACCCAATCGTGACTTGCCATACCATTTTCACTGATTAATACTGGTTTT
>CASEVP010000043.1 GCA_949291345.1 uncultured Ruminococcus sp. | reverse complement strand
ACAACCAACCGTTTCAAAACGCCAACCTGATTTGCTGCCAGTGCAGCTCCATTTTCTGTTTCATGTAATGTATCAAGCATATCATCTAAGAGCTGCCTGATTTTATCATCAACTTTTAGGACAGCTTTACATTTTTTTCTCAATATAGGGTCGCTGTCATAGCGAAGAAATCTTGTTGCCACTTTTTACCTCCTGTCTGCTGCTGTCAGCTCTTGATTTTCTCAAACTTACATCAAATAAAAATACCTCCTCAATGGCACACTCAAACACTTTAGAAATATCATATGCAAGCCAGATAGATGGTTCAAATTTTTCTGTTTCTATGGCATTTATCGCCTGCCTTGAAGCTCCAACCAGTTCTCCTAATTGCTCTTGCGTCAGTCCTCGCTGTTCCCGCAATTCTTTTATTCTATTTTTCATAGTTCCTCCAAAAGTAATGTTAACATTACAATGATTATATGTGTTTTTACTTGTAACGTCAACCTTACATCCATTTTCTGCTACACAAATATTTATAAAAACAGGAAACGATACCGTGTTTCAGATATCGTTTCCCTATATCATACCCTTATGAATAAATCATTTCATGCAAAACAATTTCTTCTGCCCGGTTGTGAATGTTATTGCAACGCTGCACCCATTCCATTTGACAGGTACGCTTTAATTCCTCTGTCACGCCCTCGGCAGCTTTCAGCTGTTCCATGATAGTGTCTAACCGTTCCTGCGCCTGTTCGTTCAGGTCTGCAAGATATGTCCACAATTCTCCGGTCAGTATCAATGTATTCAATCTGACTGGGTGGACTTCCCTTAAATATTCCCGGTGCATCCGTCCGTACTTTCCGATAGGGCGGTGTTCCTCCGGCAGTTTCAAGTTCGGGATGTAGTAATCTCCGACAAGGATATAATCAATTCCGTTTTCCGTTATTCTTGGTTTCAATTCGCTCATGTTTTTAATCTCCTCATTCTGGCTCATTTTTTTGCAAGTCTGGCTCTCCAGAAATTGGTAAATCATTGGTAAAATTGAGAATGAAACACAAGAACTGCTATTTATAGAAGTATTTAAGACAATTTGAGACTTTTTATTCTGAACAGTAAATCCTGCCGTGACATACAAACAGTATTTTGATCATCTCGTACAGTTCCCTTCCTAAGCCTGCAAACCTTGCTATCTCTGGTTTACAGGCATTTTTCTTTTTTTGTAATTTCTGTACTGTCCATGCGGTTTATCAGCAGTTGGACTTTTCGTTTGTACGCAGCTTGCGGCAGTATTGTGTGCAGAGCTTGTCGGTACATTGTGAGCATTGCAGCGCAGCATTGGAATATTCCCAAAAGCGTTCCGGGTACATCATGAAGCACAGTTCCCATACCAGCCATGCCATGATAGATAACACCACAAGGGAAACGGCAAAAAAACCGCCCATGTAAATCAAAGGAGAAAACATCATGAGGTGATCCCAGTTGAAGATCCGGCACGTTGTGCAGCAGCGGTTTTTCATGATCAACCGGAAAGGACACCAGATCAGAACGCAGATTAAGTCACAGACATAAAACAGTACGGAAATCATGAATAGAGCGATTTTTGACAGGATGCCGGAATAGTAGAAGACGCCAATCATAGCAATCAAGGCGCACCAAATCAGGAAGACCTTGTAAGCGGCTTTTGTGGTAAAGATGATGTACTGCTTCAGCGCCTTATAGTTGATTTTTTCCCGGATAGGCTGGAAACGGTTGGCGAAAAGCTTTTGAGAGCCCAGCGGTACTCTGTTGCGGATTGGGACGATTTGCAGAATCATATCTGCCACCCAAATGATCCAGAGCAGATGCAGAGGGGAGAAGGAGCTGAAAAAATTCATACCGTCGAGCACCTGAAAGGAATCGCTGTGAAAGATGGCCAGAGCGGCACAGAGGAGCAGGATAAGACAGCGTCCCACCAGTCTGACAAAATATCTTTTTCTCGTTTTGGACATGTGATCCCTCTTTCTGTGACAGCAAATGGCTTTTTGGAAAAGCATCGGATTTTGTGCTGTGCTAAAATGTGTTTCATTTCAGTATAATCCTTTCGCATGGGGAACTGCAAGACCAAAAAGGAAAGAATTCATGCTGAAAAGCACATTGGTAT
>CASEVP010000042.1 GCA_949291345.1 uncultured Ruminococcus sp. | reverse complement strand
TAATACCATTAGGAGAATCTTCTACAGCAATACATTCTTCCGGATACAGCATCAATGCTTTTGTTGCAATCCGATAGATATCTGGTGCCGGCTTTCCGCATTTCACCTCATCGCCGCCCACAATATTTGTAAACAGTTCATGCATTCCAGCAAGTTGCAGCCGCTCCAACGCCAATCGTTTTGAAGTAGCTGTTGCAACAGCTACACTAATTTTGTGTTCATTACAGTAGCGCAACAATTTCATTACGCCCGGTTTTGGTTTTATTCCATTATTTGCAATATACGTGGAAACAAGTTCTCTACGCCGGTCTCGTGCAGTCACATAATCAAATTTTTCTCCTAATATATGCTTCAAAAACGGCTCAGCAAATTTCTGACAACAGCTGCGTACCGCAAGTGCCGCTTCTGGTGGTATCGAAAATCCCAATTCCGCCGCACTTTCTTGCCAGCATTGAAAATAGATTTTCTCCGTATCCAACAGCACACCATCCATATCGAATATGAGTCCACGAATCATATCTCATTCTCCGTTCCACAACATTACAATCATCTGACGCTGCATTGCCAGATCAATTCCGTTAATCTTACCATCATCATTCATATCCGCACACTGCTCTATATGCCAACTCTCATTGTACTCACCCAACAAAAAACGACACAACAGCACTATGTCCACAACTGTAAACTCACCATCTCCATTAATATCGCCCTTTTGGGTAGTAATATCTTCTTTTGTAGTTGTTACAGTACCCGTTAAACCTGATGTGGTCGTGAAATTCGTTACCGTTTCTGTTGTACTTGTGGCAGTATCATCTGGCACAATCGCAGTTGTTACAGATGCATCTGTTATAATAGTAGTGGCAGTTTCGTTGTTTTCCGTCGATGTTGTTTCCGTAAAAGAAGATACTTCAGACGTCTTTCCGGTATCTTCTCCATCTCCTACAACGCCAATTTCACTCAAATATGCATAGACCTGCTCACTCCAGTATGCCCCCATACAAGCATATCCGTTTTCATTTGGATGCACACCGTCATATAAACCAGTCTTCATATCTACCGTACTATGAATATCGGCAAAACGAATTCGTTTTCCTTCTGCCTGTTTTTCTGCAACAACTTGTTTGACAATCTCGTTATATTCATCCAGACATTCCTGCACCTTTGCAGTTAATCCTTCGGGATCTGTGTAATAATCCAATTGATACATTGTATAATATGCGCTCAACCAGTCATATCGCACAGAAACATCAATATCTGGAATCGATGCCAAAAACAACATGTCCTCAGTACCCTGCATTTCTTCCAAAACAGCATCCACCAATTTTTCCAAGCGTTCCTGAATTCCTTCACTCTTAGCATCAAGAATATCATTAGTACCAATCTGCAGCATAATGATATCTGGATCATAGGCAGCTATCATATTTCCTGAGCCGTATTCTGAAGAATACTCCATATTGAAAATTGTCTCATAAATACCGTTTCTTCCGGGATAACTTTCAATAGTATAACCACTAAATCCTGCATGTGCAGGATCGTAGGTAATGGTATGACCCTGATATAAATAAGTGGCTTCATTCGTCCAGTTATTATTGCAGCCGACCATATCAAAATTTGTAAATGCTTTTTGCTGCATTTCATAACAAAAATATTTTCGATATCCATTATTTCCATCTATATATCCGTCAGTAATGGAATCACCAATTGCCATGATTCGAACAGACTGCTCCTGTTCAGCATGTGATGCAATTGTTCCATACATACCTGCACCTAGTCCAGTAATTCCTAAGCAAACTGCTGTTATCACAGAAATCAACTGTTTTTTCATTTTAACCTTCCCCATTTCTACTTTAAAAAATTCACTGTATCCAATCCATCGAAAACAGGCACAAGACGCTATTATTCTACGCCCAAATCTCGAATAACATCACATAACTCGACCGCAAGTATCGTACTACCTTCATCATTGGGATGCTGTCCATATATGGTTTTTGATGCATCCGCAGGATCTGCAAGCAACTGTGCCGCATCAAACATAATAGCATTACAATCCGAAGCTATATTTTCTACTGTTGCATTGTATTGTACTCGTACCTCCTCCAGTTCCTTTGTCAAATCAAATGGCGGAGAATTCCATAAAATTGTCTGCACACCTGCATCTGTGCTTTTTTTCGTAATCACACGAATAGAAGATTCTATGTCTTCAGCATCAGCATGGTTTTCACCACCATATGAACCACTGATGATATCATTTGTACCAAAAGCAACCGTCATAATATCTGCTCCGGCAATCGCACGTTCGAGCCAATCCCCATCCTTAGCACAATCTGATGCACGGGCATACCCCAGTCCCAGATTCCAAAGACTATAGTCCTCTGTACCCAACCGATCCAAAAGCTGAGCCGCCCAGAATTGATATGCGTTGTCTGATGTCTGACATCCCTGTGTTATGGAATCACCAAGCGTTACAATTCGTTTTTTTACTTTTCTTTCACAGCCAAACAATTGAGGTAATGGAATCTCATTAACATATGTAAAACCTTTCCCTTCCCCTTTGTCTGCATATGCATAAGTCATATTAGACATACAGATTGCTGGAATATTTTTTCCGGATACTGTCCACTCCCAAAGCAAATAATGCCCCTCAAAAATATCAATGTTCAGTGGATCACTCCAAAATGTCTCACCTGATGCAACCTCTTTTGATGTTTCTCCTGAAAAAGTTACGGGAATTGTTTGCGTTGGTTCCACATTTGCATCAAATGTTGCGTCTACATCTGCTACACAGGCACTTTCAATGGTATAACTTCCGCCTGACATTCCTGCATAGCTAATTCTTCCATCGTCCCATGTAGAATCTACAGTATTAGAAAAATAAAAACAATAGTCAAATTGTCCTGCTACTTCAACCGGTATCCATGCACGATATGTCACATGTTCTGCATTCTGAATCACTGTATTGTTCCCAGTCGCAACGACCGTATTAGAAACATATGTATCAAATTGTGTCGATTCTCTTTGTGCTTTCGCATTTTCTCCTTTTGTATTACCAGAACTACAAGCCGATGCTGTCAAAAAAAATGCTGCTGATAACAATAGTGCTGTAATTTTCTTTTTACAACCCACGCAAAATTCCTCCTATCACATTGTTCAGACAGTTTCGAAATAATCTGCCGAAAAGATAACTGCTCATATTTGTTTTCATCCTTGATTGCGCTTGTTATATTATACTTCCAACTTCATGAAATTTCTAACATCATCTATCATACAATTATTTTTCAATATTATCTTACTTTTTCGATATGATCTTAAAAATATTTTATCATAAACATTGCATTCATGTCAAGAAATTTCATCATAATAGCATTTTACATGATATAATGAAACTAAATCTTTTGACTAAAAAATATACTAAAAATTTAAGTATAACAAAACAAACAAACTCGTGCAGAAACAGACAATAAAGCATGCAAAACAGTTGTCTGCATCAAGTAGAAAATGTACTGTGAAAGCATAATTTTAGAATAATTATAAATTTACAGACAGGCTGTATTATAACGCAGAAAGGAGTCACTCTAACCTTCATCCAAAAAACGGATTATTTCTTTTGCTAAAAAACGAAATAGTATCATAAATTCGAACAATGTGCAAATTGTGACCTTGTCACAGAAATATTTGTTTTTATCGGGTATAATATAAATACAATCAAAGAAAGGAAGTATGAATTATGTCAGTAATCAACATTAACAAAAACAATTTTGAACAAATAAGAAACAGCAACAAGACTGTTCTTCTCGACTTCTACGCTGATTGGTGCGGACCCTGCCGTATGGTCTCTCCTTTAGTAGATCAAATTGCAGAGGAAAATCCACAATACCTTGTAGGCAAGATCAATGTAGATAAAGAATCTGAACTTGCACAGGCATTTGGCGTTGTAAGCATTCCGACGCTAGTTGTCATAAAAAACGGTCAAGTTATTAATCAATTGGTAGGTGCAAGACCAAAACAACAAATCCTTGCAATGTTAAAAAGTTAAACGACGAAGTCGCTTCTTATCAACAATTTTTACACCCTTGCGAGAAACCTCAACGATTCCCTCATTAGAAAAATATTTAAGCATGCGAGACACTACTTCACGAGCAGATCCCATGTAGCTGGCGATCTGTGCATGGGTAAACGGTATAACATCTGAGTTAATTCTTATCGATTCATTCAACAAAAAAATAGCTAGCCTTTTATCCATACTCATAAAGAGAATTTGCTGCATAACCCACATTACATCGGAAAAACGACTGACTGCGGTTTCAAGAGAAAATATTTTGATTTTGGGATTTTGCGCACTGATTTTGGCAAATGCAGGACCGCTGATCACATAGCACTCACTGTTATCTTCAGCATCAATCAACACATCAAAAGTGATGGCTTGTAATACACAGGATGCCGAAAGCATACACATATCGCCCCGATGCAGACGATAAAGCGTAATTTCTTTTCCCTCCTCGGACATTATATATACTCTGAGGCATCCTGAACAAACAAATATCACACCTGAACATTCTGAACCATCGTGAATATTTGTACCTTTCAAATAAGTCGTCGCAATAGAATTTTGACAGATATATTCCCGTTCATTCACGGATATCTCAGACCAAAATGGAAAGAGCTCTTTATATACTGATTCAAACTTGATTTGTTCCATTTTTTATTTGACTCCTTTCAGAAAAGAGGTATATA
>CASEVP010000041.1 GCA_949291345.1 uncultured Ruminococcus sp. | reverse complement strand
CGCACACAAAGCAATAGACGACAATTTTTCCTTTTATTCTCCCGTACCAGGCTACTTGTCGTTGCGCAAGGCAATTTGCGGTAAGTTGCTGCGCGAAAATGGCTTAACCTATCAGCCGGAGCAGATTGTATGTTCCAATGGCGCCAAGCAATCTGTTTGCAATGTGCTTATGGCACTTGTTTCGCCTGGCGATGAGGTGATTATTCCCGCTCCCTATTGGGTGAGCTATCCGCAGATGGTTACCTTGGCACAGGGTACATCGGTTTATATTTCGACTTCCATAGAGCAGGACTTCAAAATTACTCCAGAGCAATTGCAGCAGGTCATTACGCCTAATACGAAAGTGCTGATTCTCTGTTCTCCTTCCAACCCGACAGGTAGTGTTTATACGCATGATGAGTTACGGGCTATTGCGGCGGTATTGGAAAAGTATCCAAATATATATGTCATATCCGATGAGATTTATGAACATATCAATTACGTAGGTTCTCATGCCAGTTTGGCGCAGTTTCCTGCAATCCATGACCGTGTGGTAATTGTCAACGGTGTGTCCAAGGCCTATGCCATGACCGGTTGGCGTCTCGGTTGGATGGCAGCTCCGCTTGCCATCGCAAAGGCATGTAATACCCTACAGGGACAATACACTTCCGGTCCCTCATCCATTGCTCAAAAGGCTGCAGAAGCTGCATATGGCGACAACCAGACTTGTGTGGAGGAAATGCGATTGGCTTTTTTGCGTCGTCGTAATCTGGTGCTCCAGCTCATAGGCGAAATTCCAGGCCTGCAAATCAATAACCCGCAAGGAGCATTTTATGTGTTCCCTCGCTGTTCGGCGTTTTATGGAAAATCCTATAATGGCAAGACCATCACCAATTCCAACGATTTGGCCATGTTCCTGCTTGAAGTGGGGCATGTTGCTTGTGTAGGCGGTGATGCTTTCGGTGCGCCTGATTACATACGAATGTCTTATGCAACTGCCGATGAAACAATCATCGAAGCTTTTAGGAGAATCAAACAAGCTTTGGCTTTGTTGCAATGATGATACGATACTAAATCGGTTGAAACGGAGCAGAAAGGCCTGTGGGTCGGCTTTCTGTTCCGTTTCCTTTAATTTGTTCTCGTATATTCCGCCATTTTCCTCTTTCTCTTTCATCCAGCACTTCCGGTGGCTTTCTGGATTGTTTTTTTTATCGCTTGTTTTCCTACATGTACATTTTTGCAAGTTTTTGAAAACAAGAGTATTTCCTGTCTCTTCAGTCGGTCAAACACTATCTTTTCTTCTCAAAAAAATATTAAACTGATGTTTTGTTACAGAAATGTAAAAAAGAATATGTACATTTGCGCAGAAATATTTAGTGGAGGGTGGTAACACCCTTTTTTTGACACTATTAAAAATCAAAATGTCATGAGAAAAATCTTTTTTACACTGCTTTGGGTAATAGCAGCTTTCCCTTTGCTCGCACAAAATGCGGCAATCAAAGGCATTATTACCGCTGAACATTCCAAGAGTCCGATTGTCGGTGCTAAAATCCGGCTGGCTAATCAGGACATTTCTACAACTACCAATGCACAAGGTGAATTCTCTTTGCAACTTTTGCAACCCATGGACGAGGAGGTTATTATTTCTGCTTCTGGTTTCCTAACACAAGTAAAAGTA
>CASEVP010000040.1 GCA_949291345.1 uncultured Ruminococcus sp. | reverse complement strand
CTGATTAGCGGTGATGGCAGCTTCCAAATGACAAGCGAAGAGCTAGCAGCAGCCTTCCACGAGCACATTCCAATTAAGGTGGCACTACTGAATAACTCAGTACTCGGCATGGTTCGTCAGTGGCAAACGCTGTTTTATAATAAACATTATTCTAATACCACATTGGAACGCAAAACCGACTTTGTAAAACTGGCTGAAGCATTTGGTCTCCCGGGTTACCGTGCAATGAATATGCAAGAACTAAAGGAGATTCTACCCAAAGCTTTTGCAGAAAAAGGTCCTGTCCTAATCGACTGCGCAATTGACTGTGATGCATTTGTATTACCGATGTTACCGCCTGGCGGTTCAATTGACGACATTATTGTCGATCCGGCATCTATGTAAGTGAGGTATGTGGTTATGGAAAAAACTGAACGTTTTGTGATTTCCGTCCTCGTTGCCAATCATTCCGGTGTTCTCTCCCGAGTTTCAGGTATGTTCACCAGACGAGGCTTTAATATTGATACTTTGACCGTAGGAGAAACTGAATCTCCAGAGTTTTCTCGCATTACTATTTCTACTCACTGTGATAAGTCGGTTTGCAACCAGATCGTTAAACAGTTGGAAAAGATGTATGATGTTAAAACGGTTAAGGTAATGAAACGCGATGAGACCGTAGCACGGGAATTGCTGCTCATCAAAATTTACAATGTCGCTGAAAAACGACAAGATATTATGTCAGTGGTAGACGTGTTCCGTGCAAAGATCACGGACTACTCTCCAGAGGCGTTGGTGATCGAAATTCGTGGTGTATCCACAAAAATTGACGCTTTCATTGAGCTATTAAAACCCTATGGCATTCTGGAAATGTGCCGTACCGGTTTAGTTGCTCTGGAAAGAGGCAACTCTTGCTTAAAAGACGCTTGAGTCTGCCTGATATAATAAATCTATTTTTGAAGTAAAAGCAAAGGAGTCTTTCACAATGGGAAACAATGTTGCAAAAGTTTATTACCAGGAAGATTGCGATATCTCCAAACTGTATGGCAAGACCATTGCAGTAATTGGTTACGGCAGCCAGGGTCATGCACATGCCCTGAATGCAAAGGAATCTTTGGGTGACAACGCAAGAGTGATCATCGGTCTGTACGAAGGCAGCAAATCTTGGGCAAAAGCTGAAGCACAGGGATTTGAAGTTTTTACTGCCGCAGAAGCTGCAAAACAGGCTGATATTATCATGATCCTGATCAATGATGAAAAACAGGCACAGATGTATAAAGAAAGCATTGAGCCAAATCTGAAGCCAGGCAATATGTTGATGTTTGCACACGGCTTTAACATCCACTTTGGCTGCATTAAGCCCCCTGCTGATGTAGACGTTACCATGATCGCACCGAAGGGACCGGGACATACTGTTCGTTCAGAATATCAGGCAGGAAAAGGTGTTCCTTGTCTAATCGCTGTAGAACAGGATGCTACTGGTCAGGCATGGGATATCGCACTGGCTTATGGGCTTGCCATTGGTGGTGCTAGGGCAGGTGTTCTGGAAACCACTTTCCGTACCGAAACTGAAACCGACTTGTTCGGTGAACAAGCTGTTTTGTGCGGCGGTGTCTGCGCTCTGATGCAGGCTGGTTTCGAAACACTATGCGAAGCTGGTTATGATCCAAGAAATGCGTATTTTGAATGCATTCATGAAATGAAGCTGATTGTAGATTTGATCTACCAAAGCGGTTTTGCGGGCATGCGTTATTCCATCTCCAACACTGCTGAATACGGAGATTACATCACTGGTCCAAAGATTATCACAGAAGATACGAAGAACGCTATGCGAAAAGTGCTGAAAGATATCCAGGACGGTACATTTGCAAAGGACTTCCTGCTGGATATGTCCGATGCCGGCTCACAGGTACACTTTAAGGCAATGCGCAAATTGGCTGCAGAACATCCGTCCGAAAAAGTTGGTGAAGAAATCCGTAAACTATATAGTTGGAGCGATGAAGACAAACTGATTAACAACTAAAAATTTCCTACTTTAATCTTGCTTGGCGGTTTAGTGCACATTTTATTTATGGCATATATCAAAAAACTCTTTGAATACATTATCCGTACGCACTTCATTTTTGATTTTTCAAATAATGCAGTTATATTGTTTAGGCTCTAATTTTTATCAGTGTTTTTCTAATTCCACAATAGCTCAATTTTTCCCAAATAGAACGGGACAATGTAGCAAAAAGGTATATACCGCTAGATGAAAGCTGCTTTCCTGATGCAACAGTCGGGAAGGCAGCTTTTGATCATCTGCATAATTTTGCATCTTTCGCTTTTGAAAGATTTAATATAACAAATACTCATATTTAAAGGGATCACTGCATTTTGCATTTTTCTGCCTGATAGCCTGTGAACCCGATTACATGAACATCAAATACCATTCGTTTTCCATCAACCTGTATTGATATTTTTTATTAAATATTTTAAAGAATGGAGGTCTTTCCATGAGTTGTAACTTTTACTGTAATGGTGTCGACAAAGCACCGCAACGTTCCCTTTTCAACGCTTTGGGTATGACCAGAGAA
>CASEVP010000039.1 GCA_949291345.1 uncultured Ruminococcus sp. | reverse complement strand
GATGTGTTTACAAGCTGGGGCATTGAATCTACACGTAAATACACAATGGATGAGATTAGATCATCCCTAGAAAGTCTGTCCGACATCGAAAAATATGGCACTGTACTCCGTGCAAAGGGAATTGTACCGTCTGAAAATGGTAATTGGATTCATTTCGATTATGTACCCGGAACACCCGATGTTCGTACTGGCTGTCCCGGAACCACAGGCCGTCTTTGTATCATTGGATCAGATATTCATGAAGATGCACTTGCCGTTCTATTCCATGCCAATGAATAAAAAAGGAGGTTGCCTTAATGAACGGAAAGCAACAGATACAGCAGTCAGAAATCCCTGTCTACCTATTTACTGGCTTTCTAGAAGCCGGTAAAACAAAATTCATTCAGGAAACATTGGAAGACAAACGTTTTAATTCCGGAGAAAAAACACTGCTTTTACTGTGTGAAGAAGGGGAAGAAGAATACGATATCTCCGTTATGCCTTGCAGAGAGATTTACATTCGCACAATTGATAAACCAGAAGAAATGACAACAGAGCACTTTACATCCCTTTTACAAGAAACCGGAGCATCAAGAGTTGTGTTGGAATACAATGGAATGTGGCAATTATCACAGTTGTATCAAAATCTTCCAGATACATGGACGGTTTATCAAGAAATGTTCTTTGTCGATTCCTCTACTTTTTTACAATATAACGCAAACATGAGAAGTCTTGTAGTTGATAAACTGAACTCGTGTGAGCTTGTTATCTTTAATCGATTTACCAAAGATATGGACAAAATGACATTTCATAAAATTGTTCGCGGTATCAGTCGCCGCACTGACATTGCATATGAGTATGTGAATGGAGAGGTAGAATATGACAACATTGAAGATCCACTTCCATTTGATATAAACGCACCAGTTATTCGGATAGCTGACAGTGATTATGCACTTTGGTATCGTGATATCATGGAGGAGCCCCAAAAATATCAAGACAAGGTTGTTTCATTTCGCGGAATTGTTGCACGAGATCCAAAATTTCCGCAAAATACATTTGCTGTCGGTCGACATGTTATGACTTGCTGTATAGAGGATATTGCATACAGCTGTGTTATAGCAGAATGGGAAAAAGCAGAAATGCTGCAAACTAGACAATGGATTCAGGTAACAGGAGAAATTCATATAAAAAAACATAAGTTATACAAAGGAAAAGGTCCCGTCCTAGAAGTACAAGACGTTGTGATGACAAGTGCACCAGAACAAGAAATCGCAACTTTTTACTAATAAAATATTTTGATACTAAGGTATAAAAAATGAAGGCTACACCGCACAGGCAATTGTACGGTGTAGCCTTCAATCAATGTGTCACCAGTTTTTCCATTTCTTTTTTATAGTTTTTAATTTTAAAAAACTCTTACTTAAAACAAGCATAAAAGAATTAATTATTTGGACTAATTTTGTGTTTATTCTGTCTGAAAGATTGCTCTCAGATAATTATACATATGTGGCTGAACACTAGTTGCATTGTGCTCACCAGTTGTCACATAATGCCATATGTGATCAACACCATTATTTGTCAAAATATTGTGATATACAGACGGTTGATTACCTACTACCCCATCATTGCCTCCACCTGTAACCATAATTAAATAAGGATTTTGATAATATGGTTTCATTTGACTTTCCTGAATCTGTCCTGGATGAATACTCAAATCATATCCGGGTGTTAGACCAGGTGCTGGACATACTGCGCCTACATATCCAAACAAATCTGAACGTGTCAAACCTATAAACAACGACTCACGTCCACCCATCGAAAATCCTGTAATTGCGGTATTTTCACGTCCTGTTTTTACAGAAAATGTACTTTCTATAAATGGCATCAAATCTGTTGTCAAATCGTTGATAAAATTATCATAATTAAGTGAATTTGCAAGGTCAAGTCCACTACAAGCCTCCTGCGTTTTACTGGTATAAATATAAGGGAATACCACAATCATTTTTTGGGCATCTCCTGTCGAAATTAAATTCCCCAGCATATTTCGCACTTGTCCCATTTCAGCAAACGAATCTTCTGTTTCCCAATAACCATGCAATGCATACAACACAGGATAAGTTTCATTTGAAGAATACCCTGGCGGCAGAAGAACATTTACATTTGTCATTCTTTCACGTGTCGTCGAGTAATACTGGTATTTTGTTAGCGTTCCTTATTCAACCCATGAATATTGTTCTGTGCATCCCGATAATGCATATTCTGAAAGAAGTGATCTGACGTTATTCATATAATCTGTCGGATTGATCTCCTCTTCAGGATCCTCCGGTTCCTCTGGTATTTCTGCTACAGGAAACTCCGTAATAGTTCCGAGAATATAATCTCGAATCAGCTGAATATCGACAGCATCAACTGTACCACTCTGGTCAACATCGGCACAAACTCGTTCAGATGCATTCTCAAACCCATTTGCATATCCAAATCTTGCAGCTGCTAGATCAAAACCATTAATCATTCCGTTAAAATCCAAATCCCCCAAAAGGATATCTTTGGACTCACCTGCACCAAGAATCGTTGTGCCGGCAATAGCGCCTATAACCTCGTCAATATAAAAGTTATTAATCGATTCAGCAGTTTCAACATAAAGCTGCATATTGGTTGCATCAGAAGGAATCAAAAAATTCTTATTGGCAAGCTGGATCCATTCTCCTTTAATACCTGTACCTTCCGCAATTGTCACATATTGTGTTTCACCATTTGCATCTGAATACTGAAGTTTGAGATAAAACTTATCCGTTATATTTCCATCAAAATATGTTACATTTACGCTGAAACTATACTCATTTCCAGGAATAAATGCCCTTGTATCCAATATCTTATAGGCACCTTCCCATGCAGCCGTTCTGTTCTGAATCAAGAGTGCTTCATTGCCAACATAAGCTGTCCTGCCACTTGTTAAAATGCTAGAGGAACCTCTCGCCTGCCATGAACATGTATCCCCCTCAAATCCATCGGCAAAATACCAACCCCATTCGTTGGGTTCTACAGTGTTGCCTACACTACCGCCATCACCCCACTGTGATTCCGGAAGCATAGAGATTAACGTAGTATAGGCAAGTTTTGGCTGATTATTTGCATCATAGAGAAGCGCATTACTTCCCGCACTCAGCCATGAATTTGCATCATTCGGTCCCCAAATACATATTGCCGTCACTCTTCCATTTGATGTTGGGTTAGTATTCCAGTCCATTGCTGCCTGGAAAATCGCTTTGTATTTGTCAGCCTGCTGCTGGAGTGTGTATGTACCATTATTAAGACTGATATCCAATTCTGTTACTTGTACATCGCATCCAATAGACAAATATTTTTTCATTGCCTCAATATAAGAGTCGGTTCCTGCAAATCCAGTTGCATTTGCAGGTACATGGGACTGCATTCCAACACCATCAAGCAACCCTTTCTCGTAAAGAGATTTGCACATGTTATAAATACAGTCTCTCTTATGATCCCAATATTCGTTGTAATCGTTATAATACAAATCACAGCCTTCTGGCGCATACTTTCTTGCATAAGTAAAAGCCTTTTCAACAAAACTATTATCGCCATAAACTGACACCCATGCTGATGTTCCACCTGTTACATTATTGTCGCCCGCTTCTCTTGCACCTCCAAAATTTGCTGTTCTATTTGAATCATCCGAAACGCATTCGTTGCAAACATCATAAGCATAAAGGTTCAGTGCAGGATACTGTTGCTGAATGGCAGTAAACATATTCTTGATATAACTTTCAAGCCGTTGATCCATTACCGAAGATGAGACCCAGTTTCCATAATCCTGAAAATTCTCTTTAAAAAACCATGATGGTGTCTGACTATGCCATACAAAGGCATGTCCTCTCATTGCGATATTATTCTGTACGCAAAAATCCATAATTGCAGCCGCATTATTTAGCGTAACACCAATATTCGTACCATTACACTGTGACTGAACGAGAGTAAAATCTGGCTTCATCTCATTTTCACACTCTATGCTATTATAATCTTTAATAATATTTGCTGTTATGGCCGAATTCTGTATTGTTCCACTGTTTAAAATATTTCCCACTCGAAAGTAGTTTGCAAATTCATCCTTTAATCCTTTTTCACTGCTTGCTGCATGAACAATATTTTTATTTTCTTTTGTTGTTACCAAGACCTCATCAAACCAAAAATCATTTGTACTTTCTGTAGTCAAGGTGAGCCGGAATTCATAACTATTTTTCGGAGCAGTATACTCTGCGGAAATCTCTGTCCATTTTTCAGAATTAACATTCTCAGAAGCAAGATCAACTGTTGTTTCCTTTCCGGTTTCTGAATCAATACAAAGCAAAGTCAAATGAAATTCTTCTGCTGTTTCACTATAAACCTGCACACTATAACGATAATTGATTCCACCAGAAAGATATAACCCCTTTGAGGAACATGCACCATCTGTTGAAATTGTTCTTCCTGAAACAAGCATACCCCTTGAGTTCTCATACCCATTACCATTTTCAGCTGTAAGTCTTACTGCATCGGCATTGCCATGCCAACCATCATAATTGACCTCAAAGTCATTATGCACAAGTTCTGTAGCAGATGCCATTTCAATAAATCCCGGAAAAATAGCCAGCATTCCAGTACAACACACCATAGCGGTAAAACCAGCCGCAATTTTTTTTACTTTCATTTTTTCCTCCTCGTGTTTAGCTTAATTGTACACATTGTCCAAGTTTATTAAAACTACAATATATAAACTAACTATCTTTACTATAACATAACACAAAGAAACTTGCAACCAACAATTTGCATTTTTAGTGTAAAATTTGCAGATATTACCGATTTTTTAATATTTTTTTATATGAAACTGTCCGTTAAACGAATTCTTAACGACAATCAAAAAAAACATCACTAAATTTTTTCGAACAATAGAAAATTATTAATATATTATTCTTAAATTATTTTAAGGATTCTTACTACCCAGATAATGACTCAATTTTTAACATACAACTTGTTATATAACATTACAAAGTTGTTTTTAGCAACGAAAAAGCTGTTCTGTTTTTTTATAAACACGCATATGGATTAAAAGAACTATTAAGTAAGTAAAAATTCTAGAGTATATTCAAAGAGAATAATATGTAAATTATAAAGCATCTTTTGGTAACATATAAGACAAGATTCCGCAGGTAGGATGCCCGCTTGTTAAAATTGTTTTCCACTATATGCGGTATAAGTTAGCAAAAGCAAAACATTTTTTGAATACACTCTAATAAAAAGCAGGTGATTACAATGTATTGCAGTTTCAATATCCGTCGATTTTTAAAATATATCGCATTTGATGTTGCTATTATTCTTGCTGCATTGACTGTTCTTCGTTTTGGAAAGATTCGTTTTACTTATGCAAATCAAACAGATGGTATTCTTCTCCCAGTTCTTATGTATCACAGTATTGCTGAACTGCCAGAAACAGATTTTTGTGTCACACCCGACACCTTAAAAAATGATCTGCAATTTTTAAAAGAAAATGGATACGAAACTGTATCTGCTGAGATGCTGATACAATACACACTTGGCAATGGGACACTGCCAGCCAAACCTGTGATGCTGACATTTGACGACGGTTTATATAACAATTTGAGTACTGCACTCCCAATTTTGGAAGCATATCAAATGTGTGCCGTTTTTTCGATTGTCGGCATTTTTACTGATGTTTATGCACCCGATGCTCCGCATAACCCAAACTATTCTTACCTCACATGGAGCGATATTCAGCAATGCGTCTCATCTGGAATCATTGAACTGGGAAATCATACATACGATATGCACTGCAATCAAAATTCTTCCAGAAAAGGATGTGCTATTATGCCGGGGGAATCTGAAGAAACATATCACAATATACTATATCATGATACGATTCTTCTTCAAAACCGTTTTCAAGAACAATTGCACATGCTCCCCGTCATATTTACGTATCCATATGGATTTGTCTCCAAGGAAAGTATTCCTGTTCTCAAAAAACTAGGATTTCAAATGACATTAACTTGTTTGGAACAGCCCAATTATATTACAAATAACCCTGAATGTCTATTTGGAATTGGCCGGTATAATCGACCTGGTAATTGCAGTACTTCAGATTTTATGAAACGAGTTTTGCCTTAAGCAATTGAAAGGAGCATTTAACATGAGAAGAAGAAAAAGAAGTCGAAAATGGCCGGCATTGTGTTTTGTCTTTACTATGTCAATCCTTCCGATCACTGCGGCATTACGGCAAAGTGCAACAAATGTGCATTCCTCTGCAGCTTTTCAAAATATATCTCCTTTCGGAGAACCTGACTCATGGTACGATGATGAAAACGATATCAACTGGAATGTTTCATCTGAGGGATTTGGGTGGGAGGAAGAAATAAATAATGAAAACTCTACTGCAATCACAGCTGCAACACTTCCTTCGGAAAATCCTGGTGAAAAGCCATACCCTACCACTTGGAATTTAGATACCAATGCAACCGTTAAACGAACGTATTATGGGACATATTCCGGAACACGTTTTTTTAATTTGTTTACAGCAGGGCAAGTACAAAATAAAACCAGTGTTTCCAATAATACACTCATTTCTGAAAGTACTGCTATGCCGGATTTTCATATTTCTACCGATGGAAAACCGCAAGTGCTTATTATGCATACACATACTACAGAATCATTTGAACCTTACGTTCGTTCAAATTATGACCCAAGTTTTAATTATCGTTCAACTGACCCTGCGTATAATATGGTTTCAGTTGGGAATGCTATTACTGCGCAATTGGAAAGTGCCGGTATTGGTGTAATCCATGACACCACCGTTCATGACTACCCTTCTTACAATGGATCATACGAAAGAAGTGCCGAAACTATAAAATCCATTTTGGAACAATATCCATCTATTTGTGTTGTTTTGGATATTCACCGTGATGCCATTCAGGATGGTAACACATTAATGCAGCCTGTCGTAGAAATAGATGGCAAAGAATCAGCACAAGTTATGATTATTTCCGGATGTGATGACGGCACAATGGATATGCCCAATTACATGGAAAATTTTCACTTCGCATGTCGCCTTCAAGAAAGCATGGAAAAAATGTATCCGGGATTAACACGCCCAATCCTGTTTGATTACAGAAAATATAATCAAGACTTAACGACAGGCAGTCTTCTGCTGGAGGTTGGGACACACGGAAACACATTAGAACAAGTACAGTATGCGGGAGAACTCATTGGAAAATCACTTTCTCAAACACTTCTCCAACTAAAAGAATCATAATGCAACATTTTTATATGAATTTTTAAAATAACAATGCTTTTAGAGGTATTGATACAAAATAAGCATATCGATTTTCAACCCAAATTTATGCAAAGGCTAGGTAAAATTTGCAATCTAGCTACCGAATAACAAGAAATTTTAACATAGTGATTATCCAATTATCTATATTGAAAAAAACATATTTTTATTTTTAAATGAATACGCTTTAATATTTTGATGCAAGACAATGTGCACCACTTGAGGTATCAATATGCAGAATCAAAAACAAAAGATTTGGAAACGTTTATGGATTACATTTATTTTATATATTTTACTTTGTTTGTTGATATGGGGATTTTTAATTGTTGATACCCGTTCACACAATCGTCTGTTCCGCGAACAAGTATCAGTAGCGAATTTAAAAATTTGCGAAGACAATTCTGCTGCATTATCTCTTGCCACTCAGACAATTTACTTTTCCCCTCCCTCTCTGGAAGAAAAATGGACTTTTATGTTTTGTACACTTCCTTGCTTTTCCGGAAATGCTGTTGTTATTTTTTCACAGGTTTTATTTCAATTTGACATTTCTTAGTCACGTCTTCATGCTTGATTTTATAACTTTGCAATGATATAATATTTTCAGTAAAAAACATTATTATAATGTGTACATGGATATAAAAAGAGGGTTTATTATGCAAAAACGTGTTCGAGATTCTTATGCAGAACAAGTACAGGTTCTGACCCAAGCCAATATCAATGGGTATAATCGGCTCTTTGGCGGACAACTCATGGAATGGATCGATATTGTAGCTGCCGTCGTTGCACGACGCCATTCAGGTAAAAATGTCACAACAGCTGTCGTAGATACACTTACTTTTAATGCACCAGCTCATCCAAATGATACAGTTATCATTTGCGGACATTTAACATACGTAGGGCACACATCCATGGAAGTATGCGTTAAATCTTACGTTGAAAATCTAGATGGAAGCAGACAACTAATCAATACAGCATATCTTGTAATGGTTGCTCTAGATGAAAACGAACATCCTGCCACAGTTCCTGGATTGTATATTGAATCATACGAAGAAAAACTAGAATGGGAAGCTGCAAAAAAACGCAGAGATCTTCGAAAACAACGCAGAAAAGAAAACTTCTAAATCATATAATTAACATCATTCCAAGAAGCTTTATCTTCTTTATTGATAGAGACAAAACAGAACGCAAATCTTATGTATGAAGCGTTTCTGAACATCAGCGTTCATCCTTTACAAATATGTATTTTCATACTGAAAGAAGCAGTGAATTCAAGAACAAAATGTCGATGAATTATTAGAACTTTGAAACTCAATCATTCTCTCATAATAGAGTTTTCATATAACAATACTGTTACTAAAGATCACACAAAATGCTTAAAACAAAATTTATTATGAATTAATCATTGCATTTTCTTGATAACTTTAAATTTGACTTGCAAATTGTTTTCACTGATTTAACAACTCATGTATTCACAACTCTGTCCATTATTAATTTCCATTTCGGTTAAAATATCATGCATTTTCAAAATAATTTCTTTACAATTTAAGGTTCACAATCTAGGTGATGAATTGACTTTTTCAGGGAGGCATGGTATAATGTGATAAAATTCAGTTGAAAATCCGAGGTGAACATAATATGCAGAAATTAAACAATATTGATGGAGGAAAGCCCTTTGATTGGGGGAAAACCTCTCATGACTACGCAAAATACAGAGATATTTATCCAGAGTTGTTTTATCAAAAAATTCTGCAACGCGGCTTATGCAAAGAGGGACAAACTGTTCTTGACATTGGTACAGGTACTGGTGTTTTACCCAGAAATATGTATCGCTTTGGAGCCAAATGGACTGGCACGGATATTTCTGAAAATCAAATTGAACAAGCTATTGTACTTGCCAATTCTCAAAACATGATAATTGATTTCTATTCTTGCCCAGCGGAAGAAATCAAGTATCCTGCCCATACATTCGATGTCATTACAGCTTGTCAGTGCATCTGGTATCCTGATCATAAAATCCTAGCACCAAATTTCGCAAAAATACTAAAAAAAGGCGGAAAATTTCTGATCCTGTACATGGCATGGTTACCATATGAGGATCGAATTGCCAGAAAAAGTGAAGAAATGATTCTAAAGTATAATCCAAATTGGGATGGTGCAGGAGAAGTACGAAAACCGATATGGGTTCCAGAGGAATACCTTGACTTCTTCAATATCACTTATCAAGAAGAATATGATGTGAAAATTCCGTTTACCAGAGAAAGTTGGCATGGTAGAATACGTGCATGTCATGGTGTTGGTGCATCGCTTGCTGAATCAGATTTAAAGGCATGGGACGCTGAACATATGAAAATGCTCACTGAAGATGCACCAACAGAATTTAAAATTCTTCATTATGTATCCATGGCAGAATTGACAGTTAAATAAAGTCAAATAACAAAGCCAAATATCGTTGGCAATCGCTTGTGATTAAGTTCACAGGCGATATTTTTATACTACGTCCCCCTCCGGATAAGCCGTGAGGGTTCGTTGCACAATAAAACTGACTTCGTTTTTTGACGAAGTCAGTTTTTCTTTTATTTATAATATTGTAATTGCACCTATAAACGAGAAATCTGTGCTGTTCATATAATTTGATAATGTGCCGATTTTCTCACTTATTTATTATGAAATTAAATTTTGTCTCATGACACTTAAATCAAGAATATTAATACAATTATCTGGATATAAGTCCCCTGCATGCCAATTTTTCAACTCACCAATACCAAGAAGCCATTTTTGCGTCGTAATAAGATCGGCAACGGTAAATGTCCCATCATCATTTACATCTCCAGGAATTGAGGGGAAAACAGTTTCAGTTGTTGAGGTTATGGGTGGTGTTACTTGCGTCACAGTTGATGTTGTTGTACTTTTATCGCTTGTGGTAGTATTTGAAGTTGTTGTAGATGTAGTGGTCGTAGTAGTAACTGTTGTAGTTGTAGTCGTAGTTGTTGTTGTTGTTGTCTGTGTTACAACATTCCACTTTTGACATGGACTATTCGTAGGTTCCCATTGCTGTACATTTGCACCATTATCTTTAGATGCATATGCAACCTCAACAAGGCAATTATCATTGGAAGCATGGCTGATAATACTATATGAGCCATCCAAATTTTTTGTAAAACGAAACAACTGTGCACTATCTTTGGTAGAATAAGCTACAATATCAATATTGCTGCCATTATCGTTTCCTTGTGCCTTTAATGCATAATTATGATCTTGTTGCGAACGAATCCAATAATAATTACCAGAACCAAATGCTTTTAATATCCATTTTTGACAATCGAATCCATTAGATGTATACTGTTGAACATTTGAGTGATCTTTCATATCACCATTGACAATATCCATTACCAAACCAGAATTAAGATTTTCAAAAGTATATATAAAACTAGTATCCATGGTACACCCTGGATCAGTGACTGGCTCTAGTATCCAATTTTGACAATCTTCACCATTTAATTCCCATTGTTGTATATTTGCACCAGATTCGTTAGAACCATTGGATACTTCAACAGCAGATGCGCCATTTGTAATTGCAGTTTTAATTTTATAACTATTGTCACCATTAGCTGTCAACATAAATTGCTGGTTAGTTCCGCCATTAAATTGGTAAATGTCAATGTTAGTTCCATTTGCAGTCTTTTTTGCAGCAACATCTAAAACATATGTACCACCGTCACCAACTGCGGATGCAATATAATAGTATCCATTTCCAGCACTATAAAATTTCCATATATCATGTACCGATGTTCCATTAGTTCCCCATTGTTGTACATTTGCACCGTTTTCCGCTGCACCATTTTCGACCTGCATATACAACCCTGAATTTACATTTTTTATACGATAGGTTGCTCCTTCATTAAAACTGGATGCAATAGGAGTATTAGGAATTTCAGTATATCCAGCACTAGGAACACCTTTTTCAGAAAAACGTAGATACATCATATTGTTTTTCGATGATTGACAGCCACTATTATTTTGGCAATAATTTTTTGCATCGTCAGCAGAAAGCTTAACATAATTGTAATTTGTATTTGGTCTCCAAGTACAATTTTGTGCATAGCCCTCAATTGTTGTACGATCACAACTATCAAATTTTGATCCGGATTCTGCGTATGATCCAGGATATACAACTGTATTCCAATCACAAATAACATTTCCACCATTTGCATAGTAACAGTTTTCTGCATAAATTTTACAAGCAGTATGAACGGTATATGCCATACTAAATGTATCTACATAGTTATTGAGCGAATGGAAATAGCCATAACGCATGAGACCAGGACCTCGTGTTAGTGTCTCATAAAATCGGTTCCCAATTATCGACATACGCGGGAAATTGTTATAGTTTTGATAAGAATTTTCATCATCGGCCGGATACCCTAAAATCAAACCATACTCGTGTAATCCAAAGGAACTGTCAGATACAGTGCAATAATCTGCATCATAGCAGCAAGCAAGAAACTTATCCCAGTCCTCCAAATTTGTAGATGCAGTATTATAATCGGAATGCCCAGTGAACGTACAATGATCTACCCAAAGATTTTGACCCGAGCCAAAGTATGCCACAATTGAATCATTACCATTTGATTCAGCATCGTGCTGTAGTTCAAAATTTTTGATAATAATATTATTCCCTGTTCCTTTTCCAGATGCAGTACAAAATTGAACGTTATAGAGTACATGTGCAGAGTAACTTCCAATAATTGTTTTATTGCTATGGACATAGATTCTACCATCTGGGCAGTAATACCTTCCTGAAGAATCCATTTTCAAACTGGTTACTTTGATATCTGATGTGACCACTATGGTATATGGAGTGTCAGAAGTAGCATATTTGCTGAGTTCATCGAATGTAGATACTTCAACTACTTCTCCAAATAAACCACCAATATCAGCTGCCTTTATTTTCCCTGTATTATCGTTAGAACAATAACCTGCAAAACCCTGTAAACCATCTGCATTGAGCAACCAGAGCTGATTGCTGGCACCAGTATATGTTTCTAACGTTGTATTTGACGTTCCCTGTGTTAAAGCAAGTGATGTATCAGAATAGTTAACAATTTTATAGTACAAATTATTTCCTAGATGATCATTTTCAACCGGAATTACATACCAATGCTGAGACTGTGCAGATTCACTGCCATACATAATCACATTATTTCCCGCAGTTACATTGTAATTTTGTGGTGTCAAAAGACGACCGGATTGTGCATTTACCAATTTAAAAAAAGTTCCTTTAGAATCCAATCCAACACGATCAAATCGCCATGACTGGGAAAGATCACTTCCAAGTGCTTTCGAAGAAACAGATGAACCATCCACAATTCCATTTTCTGTTAACACCTTTGAATTGTCCTTAACGGCAATGTTCATAAGCTGCGCTGGATAATCTACCGATGCTGCCATTGAGGAAATATTTACATTTCCATAAGCAAACAACGGAAGCAGCCACGCAGTAAGAAGAACAAGAATAAGAACAATATGATGCCACAAATACATATGCTTTTTCATTAATTTTCCTCCCTACAGTATGAAAACCTATAATATACAAATTTATTATATCATATTCAATTGGAAATTTCAACAGTATTTTTTAAAAAAAAGTGATTTTTTTGTAGACTTACAATATTTTTGTAAGAAAATTTTTCTGCTTTTATAATTACAGAGACAAACACACCGAAAATGTAGTTTCTTGGGGAATTGTCATATGATACCTATATTTCAACAGCTCATTTTGTATATAATTTCTTATAAAAAACGCTTTGAGTTCCAAATATAAACTCAAAGCGTTTTTTATTATTAATTGCAAGAATCCATTAAAGTAAATATAAAAATATTTACAGATTATAAAACTGTACTTCTTACACTATATCATTGTTTTATTCATATATAAGTCAGTTCTTCTAATTATATAGGTTCTTTTTTTATGCCATTTCTATTACTTCTACTTCTGGCAATGAGTCAATCAACTTTACCAAAAATCTCAGAAGACAAAGAGCATCTTGTTCATCTGTAACACCGTCTACATTACAGTCACTATTCGCAAGTTGTTGTGTATTGAAATCAACCATTTCAGCGACATATTTTAAGATTAGTACCATATCTTGCAATTCCACCTTACCATCCAGATCACTGTCACCATAAAATAAATATGGAACTTCTGTAGTTGACGTTGTAGTGGTTTCAGATGGCATGGTACCAGTCTCTATATCACGTGCTGCAAGTGTAAACAATTCCATATCAATTGCATTTTCACTGGCAAACGATTGAATAGATGGAACTACCTCATCTGTGTCTAAGACATCATAAGTGATTACTATTGTACCATTTTCAAACATTTCCAATACTTGAGCAGGAATGTCATTTTCCGTAATATATGCCTTAAGTAATGTACGAATGCCTTCAAGTTTTTCTATGAATTCCGGAGAAATTAGTTCTGGTTCCGTTGTGGTTCCTAGAGTTTCAGTTAATTCCGGAAGAGGATACACAGTTGTTGTCATTATTGGTTCAGTTTCACCGGAATCCGAAGTAATAACGGTTTCCGAAGACGGTTCTACAAGATCAAACAAAAATGATTGTTCACCCGACTCTTGTAATTCTATGGAAACACTTGAAGAAATCATCCCATCCATTTTCATGACCTCTTGGTCAAAATTAGTATATGAAGCCATGCCATCAAAATCGAAATAAACAGCCCATAAACCGGGTTCAACTTCGTATACGTGCTGTACCGTATATCCTGTATTAACAAACATATTTGGGGTAAGCGTTACATCAGATTCTGTTTCTACATAAGACATCAATAGCTTATCTTTTAAATCGATTATGCCATTTTCCTCTGCCGAAACATCTTCTGCATAAAACCGAACATCTTTGGAAAATCCACCAATGAATAGATATTTTGCAAGTTCAACCGCTTCCACACCGGGAATATTATACAAATTTTCATAGTTCACATCAGGAGAATAGGCAAACGCATGCTGATTATCAGACATAATGTAGTAATAAGCCGTTTCCTCTTCCGCACCAATCATTGAAGAAATTGTATCAACTACATTATCATCGCTAGTTGTTACAAAAACATAGCTGTATATACGATAAGATTCATAATATGTACCACGAAATTCGTTTTCAAATTGATAATAACGGTCTATGTAACTATGTTCTTTCTCGCCGTTTTCATTGATCCAGTAATAATCATTGCAGGTATAATAGTCATACTTTTCAAGATCAGAAGGGATCATAGAACCTGCACTGACAGAAAGTGGAGCGGTACTTATGGAAAAGATCGTCATTATACTAGTTAATAGCGCTATAATTTTTTTCATAAAAAACACCTCCTATAATTAACCAATATATGGATAATTATAAAAACAAAGAAGTTGCAGCACATAAAATCATGACAATGTATAAAATTGTCAATACATTTACAATAGCTCTTTTTAAATATTTTTTAGTATGTTTGTCGTTCTTTATTTTGCCTCGATATTTTACTGCAATTAGTTAATATTAAATTTTATAAAAACATTGGCACCACCTCAATTTCATAATCATCTCGATACAATCTTCCCCTTTGTTTTATTGTATCATATTTTTTACCATATTGCAAGTAATTTTGTAAAAAAATCCAAATATTTTATGGCTTTACCAATAATTTATCAGAATGAAATCATAGAACTACACTTTTTCAAATTTTTTTCAAGTTATTAAAAGTCTTCCATATAGTGTATCATTTTGAAATGTTTTCGATAATACTATTCATTCTTTTCTAGCTGTTTGCTATAAATTTTTTCTATAATTCTTATTTTCAGATTTTTTATCCATTGTTCAATAATTATTATATGTCGTAATTCCATTCCCGGTAAAAAACTGAAACTATTGTAGTTACAAATTCCGCACCTTTTTTAATAAAATATTTGTCACTTGTAATTTGGCTTATCTATTAAATTCTCATTCATATTATTTTATATAACTGCTGGTTTCTCCTCAACATTATATTCTTTATAAATCAGTCCTCTCTTTGTTATATCATATACGACGAAAGCTCGATTGCATTACATTTATGCAATGCAATAAAAATGGGATAATGTTTAAATTGGAAGTGATCTTTTATCTCTAAGAATGTTTGTAAGTAAACATAAAAGTAATAAAGTTAAGACAACAGTTCTCAACATCATAAAAATTGTTTTATAAAGGGTATCATCGTTATTAAAAAAATTTTTAATAACAGATATTCATAATTGTTTCATTAACAAGTTGAACTATTCCAGTAAATAAGAATAGTACAAGTATAAAATAAATGTATTCTTCGAATTTGTCCTTATATTGCAAATACAGTCGGCAAATGAATTACCGACTGCATCAAAAATTATATTCAATTTTACATTACTTTTTCCGGTTTACAGACAATTTAAGATAAACACACCATCAATCACATTCAGAACAGACAGAAAATCTGACATTTCCGTTCTATTGTGCTCATTTCGTGTGTGTGCCATTATTTTATAACGTATTGATTCAAATACAAGAGTAATTTTATTTAACCTTTATCACATTCTCCTATGTTAAATATAAAAAACAAGTAACAAAATTAAGAACTTCTATTAAATGGGTTTACGCAAAATGCCTTATTAAAAAATTGGGATTTAGAATATCACTATAAAAAAACATAATTTCAAAATTAAATGCGACTTAATTCCACTAAATATGGTCAACAAAGATATACAAAAGAAAAGTGACAACAATATCAATTGCCAATATAGCGGCAGCAATACCGCTAATCCAGTTCAACACTTTTTTTGACATTAGACTAGTTAATTTCGCAAAAGCAGTCCGCAATATATAAAGAAACAGTACTCCGCCAATACCGAATCTTATAGAAGGAGACAAAGCAATACGTCCTTGAAAATTTAGCGAATAATTCAAATAATCCCATGGCCAACTGCCAGTAAACCATTCTAATAAATAACTTGCTATCAGCTCAATCACTGTTGCCACAACACTGCATCCCACAAAGACAACAATTGGTCGCAACCAACGAACAGACCACTTCAATTCAATGTCCATCAATCGATTAAAACATAGCATAAACGCAAGCAGCCCTACACCATATACTGGACAATATGGACCAAACAATACTCCCCGGTTACTAAATCCCCAACGATACACAACAACTTCCAGAAAAACCTCATAACACCACCCGATAATGGATGCCATAAAAAAATAAAGAAACAACTTCTGTATCGTCTCCAACTGAATCCGTTTCAATGTACACCTCCATATAGTACAAAAAGGTAGATGTCCTTATTTGAAAAATCTACCTTTTTATTTTTGCTTAATTCATCTGCAAATAAACCAAATATCCACATATCATCCCAGATTGCATTTCCATATGGATCCTTATAAAATGTACCATACTTACGTAGGCAACCCTCTTTCAACATACCCAGCCGATATGCCAGATTTTGAGATTTTATATTTCGACCATTAATCTTCGCAATCACTTTACGTGCTAATGCATTCTGAAACACATGCTGTAAAAATACACTCACACTTTCGAAGGCCAAGCCCTTTCCCTGACAATCAGCACGCAATGTCCATCCGATTTCCCAAGTATCAAATTCGCAATTATGAAAATAAAGTTTCCCAATTACACGATTTGTCTCTTTGTGAACAACAGCAAAAAACTCATCACTTTTGGATAAGTTCTCTGCTTCGCCCAACGCTTTATCATAAGAAAATGTGTCATATGGTTCGAAATAAGTGACAGCTGGATCTGTCAAAATTTCTGCAAGTGATTCTCCATCTTGTGGTCGAAACCTGCGAATATATAAACGATCCGTTCTCAATGGCAATGCCATGTTAATACACTCACTTTTTTTTTGCATAAGCGTTTTTTGCCACGTTAGCAATATTATTACTCTCCAAGCCAAATTTCTTTAGTAGATCTAAAGCCGGTCCAGAGTAACCATATTCATCGTTAACACCAATACGAATTACAGGAACAGGGCAACAAGATGTCACTGTTTCTGCAACAGCTCCACCAAGGCCACCAATAACACTATGCTCTTCCACAGTTACCAGCAAACCTGTTTCACAAGCCGCTTTGCAAATTAACTCAGTATCCAATGGCTTAATGGTATGAATATTTAATACCCGCGCATGAATGCCCTCTGCTCTAAGTATTTCTGCGGCTTTCATAGATTCCCAAACCATAAGACCAGTCGCAATCAGCGTCAAATCATTCCCTTCGCAAAGTGTCAATCCCTTTCCAATAGTGAACTTGTAATTTGCTGGATCATTAAAAATCGGTACAGCAAGGCGACCAAAACGCAAATAAACGGGGCCTTCATGCAAAATAGCGGCCTCAACTGCTGCTTTTGCCTCCACATCATCAGCCGGATTTAAAATTGTCATACCCGGAATTGTACGCATCAGTGCGATGTCTTCATTACACTGGTGTGTTGCACCATCTTCACCAACAGTAATACCAGCGTGAGTTGCACCAATTTTTACGTTCAAATGTGGGTATCCGATAGAATTTCGAACAATTTCGTAAGCTCTTCCTGCTGCAAACATAGCAAAAGTACTTGCAAATGGAATCTTTCCTGTTGTTGCAAGTCCAGCAGCAACCCCCATCATATTTGCTTCAGCAATCCCACAATCGAAGAAGCGATCAGGATATGCTTTTTTAAATATACCAGTTTTTGTCGCAGCTGCCAAATCCGCATCCAATACAACCAATTCTGGATACTTTTCAGCAAGATCTCGAAGTGCTTCCCCATAGCTTTCTCTTGTTGCCTTTTTTTGCATCTCTGCCATTATCCTAGCCCTCCAATTCCTTCAGCTGTGAGTCAAGTTCCGACATTGCTTGTTCATATTCTTCAGTATTCGGCGCTTTACCATGCCATCCCACCTGATTCTCCATAAAGGAAACCCCTTTTCCTTTTACACTTTCTTGAACAATTGCCACAGGCTTTCCAACAATGGTCTCCGCTTCTTGCATTGCAGCATCAATGGAATCAAAATCATGCGCATCCATTTGTATCACATGCCATCCAAACGCTTCAAATTTCTCGGGAATTGGTTCAGGTGAACATACTTCCGTTATCTTTCCATCAATTTGAAGACCATTATGATCCACAATTGCTACTAGATTGTCCAAACCATACTGTGCTGCAAACATGGCAGCTTCCCATACTTGCCCCTCTTCAATTTCTCCGTCACCTAAAATCGAATACACTTTATAGGAAGAATGATCAATTTTACCTGCCAAAGCCATTCCGCATGCAGCAGAAATGCCTTGTCCAAGTGAACCACTAGACATATCTACACCTGGAATATGAATAGATGGATGTCCCTGAAGCATTGCACCAATATGACGCAAAGACTTCAACTCTTCTTTTGGGAAAAAACCACGCTCCGCCAATGTAGAATACAGTGCTGGTGCACAATGTCCTTTGGACAACACCATTCGATCCCTATCTGGCATCTCAGGCTTCTTCGGATCAACATGCATCTTTAAAAAATACAGATATGCCAATATATCACAAATTGAAAGTGAACCGCCCGGATGTCCAGACTTTGCATAATATGTACTCTCAATGACGCCCATTCTAATACGGCAAGCAGTTGCTTGCAGCTGTTTTTTGGTCATTTCATCCATTCCTTGAACCTCCAATGATTTCATATATTCGTTGAATCAGTTCCGCAATTGCACTTTCTTCACAGGAATGATCCAATACAATATCCACCGTCTTTTGAACACACGGTTGCGCATTTGACGGACATGCACTAATATCTGCCTCCTGCAGCATTTCCAGATCATTATCAAAATCTCCTGCCGCTACAATCGTTTTCACTGTTTCATGACACAATGATTTATACATACGAAGTGCACTACCCTTTGTAGCACCTTTTGGAAGCATTTCATAAAATCTTGCTTCTGACTGCACAAAATCAGTGCATGTCCAATTCTTTTCATGAAAGTAAGTCTGCAATGCTCGCATTCTTTCTGGTGAAATTGCAAACAAAACTTTCAGCCATTCACCCTTCGGCACTTCATCCAGCATGCATAAAACCGGTTCAACTTGACATATTCGTAAATGTTCTTTTTCATTCGATGTCATTCGGGTTACATATGTACCATCTGCACGCAAAATTTCAGCCGAAACATCCGGAAATGCCTCTAATACCTGTCGAGTTATAGATACAGCCTCTTCTGGCAATTCCTGTGTATAGAGCATTTCACCAGTTTTCGGTTCATATATTGCCGCTCCATTAAACAAGATGACAGGTGTGTTTGGCTGCAGCTGCACAAGATATCGTTTTGCCGCCTGCAATGTCCTTCCTGTTGCTATGGCGAATTTTCCACCTCGTTCTTGAAATTCCCGTATGGCCTCGATATCTTTTTCTGATACCTTTTTATTGGATGGCAACAATGTTCCGTCCAAATCCGTTATTATCAGTACATCGCTCCAATCCTGCATTCCCATACACCCTTTCAATTTTGAATTTTTCGAAGTACTTTCTTAAAATATTCTGGTAATGCACTTTCAAATTCCATATATAAACCAGTTGTCGGATGAATGAATCCAATTTTTGCGGCATGCAAACACTGCCCTTCAATTCCTGGAAATGCTTTGCCGTATACCGCATCACCCAGTATGGGATGACCGATATATGCCATATGCACTCGTATCTGATGTGTTCGTCCCGTCTCAAGGCGCAAACGTAAATGAGACGCCATTTTATACATTTGTATTATCCAATAATGCGTTATTGCTTGTTTTGAATTTTTCTCTATTACACACATTTTTTTACGATCAGTAGGATGTCGACCAATCGGTGCACAAACTGTACCTTCTGGTTGAAGAAATCGCCCCATAGCAACCGCTTGATATTCTCTTGTAAATGTGTGTTCTTGAATTTGTTTTGACAATTTTTGATGAGCAATATCATTTTTTGCAATCATCAACAAACCACTGGTATCTCTGTCAATACGATGTACAATCCCCGGACGAATTACCCCATTGATACCTGACAAATGATCACCACAGTGATACAACAGCGCATGTACCAATGTCCCAGTTGTATGTCCCGGTGCAGGATGTACTACCATACCTTTCGATTTATTTACCACCAGAAGATCATCATCTTCATAAACAATATCCAATGGTATATTCTCTGGAACCAACTCCAGTGGTTCCGGATCTGGCATTGTAATTTCAATGACATCTCCACCATGTTGCCGATAATTCTTTGCAACTTGTTTTCCATTTACTGTAACTTGTCCTGACTCCATTCGATTTTGAAGCACAGTTCGTGTCAGTGGTATATCTTCCTGCGCCGAAATCCATTTATCCAATCGTTCCCCCTCATTTTTTTCAGGAACGATTCGTACAATGGTTTCAGCCATTCGATTTTTCCTCCTTCACAATTTTCTCTTCTTTTGCAATCTTAGGCTCAATCAAGAAAAAATAAATTGCAAACAGAAGAACACCAATGACAACACAACAATCTGCAAAATTGAATACCGCAAAATGAAATAATTTTACTTCAAAATAATCAACAACCAATCCACCACGAAACAACCGATCGATTAGATTGCCAATTCCCCCACCTAAAATTAACATTAAACTGCATGTAAGGAGTCTGGATTTTTTTCCATGCCGAATCAACCAGTACAGGCAAAAAGCCATTAATGCAACCGTTACAAACACAAGAAACCAACGCATTCCAGAAAAACTGCTAAATACCGCTCCATCATTTTCCAGATACGTTAGATCCATGATTTCCATATCTCCAATGCGAATGAACGGCATGGTTCCCACTGGCTGCAAAACATTGATTGCCCAATATTTAATTAGTTGATCAATTACAGCTAACAAAACAATTCCTATAAAAGCAATAATGAGCACGAGATGTCCTTTCTGCCTAGGCATTCTCAATTACTGACGCACATCTTGCACAAAGTGTCGGATGCGCATCATTTTTTCCTACGCTTTCAGCATACATCCAGCAACGTTCACACTTTTCACCAGATGCGTGTTCTACAGTATATATATTTTCTTTCAAATCGCTTCTCTCTACTTTAACAAATGACACAAGCAAAACTTTTTCTAACAATTTTGCTTCATTCATTATAATTGCATACTGCTTTTCATCAGCGATTGCAATTGTAACAGCTGCTTCAAGCGATTTTCCAATTAGCTTTTCATTTCTTTTTTCTTCAAGAACCTTATTTACTTCCATTCGAATCTGCGAAATCAGATTCCACTTTTCTATAAATGCTTCGTCTTCTGCAATTGTATTTTCCTTCGGCATTTGATTAAGAAATACACTCTTTGGGTCATCCGATGCCGAATGCGGTAAATACGACCAAATCTCTTCAGCTGTAAAAGATAGAATAGGTGCAATTAATCGAGTAATTGTACTTAAGATTTGATACATCACTGTCTGTGCAGCACGACGCTGTAACGATTTTTCAGGTTCACAATACAAACGATCCTTAATAATATCTAAATAGAAATTTGAAAGATCTGTTGTACAATAATTATGGATTGTATGGAATACTACATGAAAATCAAAGGAATCATATCCCTCATATACTTTCTGAACAACTGTATTTAATCGCATCAATGCCCAGCGATCCAATTCCAGCAATTGTTCATATGGCACACTATCCAAATCAGGATCAAATCCATCGCCATTTCCGAGGTTTCCTAGAATAAATCTTGCAGTATTACGAATCTTTTTGTACGCATCCGAAAGTTGTCCTAAAATTGCCTTAGAAATTCGAATATCAGAATGATAATCGGACGAAGCGACCCATAATCGGAGAATATCTGCACCATATTGCTTTACAATCTCTTCTGGCATAATACCATTGCCAAGTGACTTGGACATTTTTCTGCCT
>CASEVP010000038.1 GCA_949291345.1 uncultured Ruminococcus sp. | reverse complement strand
TACGGGAAAGTTCACCTCCAGATGCAATTTTTGCCAATGGACGAGGTTCTTCTCCTTGGTTGGCAGAAATGAGAAATTCTAGATGATCCATGCCATGAATAGTCAATTTCCCGGTAGTATGTTTCCCCTGCAATACCACTTGCGGCATATTTAAAAAAGCCAATTGCGCAGTCACCGCCTGCGTAAATTTTTCTAACGTTCGTTTGCGATAAGCAGACAATGCCTTTGCTTGGCTGGATACTTTTTCCAAAAGCTGTGCTTTTTCTTCACGCAGTTTTCGAATCTCCTCTGTTGCATTTTCCATTTGCTCCAATTCCATTAAAGCACTGTTTCTTTGTTTTACCAATTCATCTCCTGTACATTGATATTCACGGCACATGTGCCGTATGTCTTGCATACGTTTTTGCACTTGCGCCAATCGCATCGGATCCAGATCAATTTGTTCCAGCAGTCTTCGGCATTCAGCCGCAATATCTGAAAGCTCTATCCCCACCGCTGTCATACGTTCTTCCAATACGGCAAAATCACTTTGCAGGTCAGTAAATGGTGCCAATGCATTTGCCGCCGTGTCTGTCATTACAACAGCAGAGTTTTCACTTTCGGCTCCATCCAAGATCTCTATGGCATTGTGCAGTGCCGACGAAACACTTTCGGCATGTTCCAGCAACCGCATTTCTTCTTCCAAAGCATCCTCTTCACCTGCTTCTACGCCCAGCTGGTCGACATCTTCCACTAATTGTTGCAAGTATTGACGACGATTGGATTTTTCCTGTTCACGCCGAATAAGCTGGTACAATCGTTTTGCTGTTAATATCAAACAACCGAATGTTTCCTGATACGCCAAAAGCAGTGTGTCATCTCCACCAAATGCATCCAGCACCTGCAAGTGAGATTCCGGTGCCAGAAGCACCTGGTTATCATGCTGTCCATGGATATTGATCAGTAATTCCCCAATCTCACGTAACATAGAAGCTGTTGTTACATGTCCATTGATGCGGGCAGCACTTCCACCGTCTGCTGCAATTTCGCGTGTGAGAAGCAATTCCCCTTCTTCATGAGGAATACTCATTTCGTCAAGCTTTGCACAAACAGCCTCATTCAGTTGATGAAAACGTGCCGTCACTACTGCTTTTTTACACCCAGTTCGTACGATATCACGAGTCACACGCTGCCCCAATACTGCATGAATTCCATGAATCAAAATGGACTTTCCCGCACCAGTTTCTCCCGTAAAAACATTAAAATGGGAAGAAAATGAAATACGTGCATGAGCGATTACCGCTAGATTTTCAATTTCCAATTCAGCAAGCATCAAATTCCTCCCGTTTCCATGAATTCAGCAAAATCTTCTGCAAACACCTTTGCCTGTTCCTCTGTGCGGAGAAGTACAAATATAGTATCATCTCCTGCAATCGTTCCCACCACATTTTCCTGATGCAGTGCATCCAGTGATGCAGCCACCGCCTGCGCCGTTCCTGTTTGACAGTGAATCACTGCAACATTGCCCGCCCAATCGGTTCGCAATGCTGCTGTATGCCAAAAATGTCCTGCCGGTTCTGCCTGCACCGATACCGTATAACAAGTTCGATGACCATTTCCACGACGTACTTTTGTCAGTTTCAGTTCACGTATGTCTCTCGACAAAGTCGCCTGTGTCACATTAAAACCCTGCTGTACCATTCGATCCCGCAAAATTTCCTGTGTAGGGATCTCTTCTTTTGCAATAATCTCCAATATTGCATTTTGCCGTTCCTTTTTCATGATATTCCCTCACGATCTACTGTCTTTCAGAGACTGCATCATCTTACGGCTTAATGAATCAAAAAACGTATTACCGCTTAAGTCCAGAATGTCCAATGTTTGTGTCGAACCTGAAATTTTTAAAGTATGACCTGCCGGAAACATCTCCGGTTTTTCCCCATCCACACAGTAATACACATCATGTTCCTCCCGCACATGACAGTTTACCTGAAGTTCATTATGCGGCGAAAACAAAATAGGACGAGCTGATAATGAATGAGGACAAATAACCGTCATCTCAATACAAGAAAATTCTGGCTCTACGATAGGTCCTCCTGCAGACAGTGCATAAGCCGTCGACCCTGTTGGCGTGCTGAAAATTACCCCATCTGCACGGTATTCACCCAGTACCACATGATTTCGGGAAACAGTGAATTCAGCCACTCTGGAAAAGTTGCGGGAAATCACAATATCATTGAGTGCTGTTAATATTCGCTTACAATTTCCCTTTGTATCCAGCAGTCTGCCCTCCAACAGCATTCGTTTGGAAACGCGATAATCTCCGGTCTGCAAGCGTGCTACTTCGCCAATTTGATCTGGCTCCATCGATGCCAAAAAGCCTAGACGTCCCGTATTTATCCCCAACAATTTGGCATGCGTCCCCACCACATGGCGTGCACAGTGCAAAATTGTCCCATCTCCACCTATAGCGATTGCAACATCAGCCTCCTGCACTACGTCCATAAATGATGCAAACTGCACAAATGGCATATTTTGCAGAATGGATGCACTTTGGGGGTCAGCCCAAACTTCCATGCCGTTGCGATACAGAGCCCGACACACCTTTTGTGCCACTTCTGCTGCACAACCACGCTGCAAATGATGAAACAATACTACTTTCATTTTGCCTTCTCCTTCTTTAACTGAGAAAATGCATATTCTACAACTGCAGCAATATCCGGAAAAAATCCTTCAGCTTTGTCTTTTTTCACCACTGCCAAATACTCTATATTCCCGGAACCGCCCTGTATGGGTGAGGGTATTAGCAAACAGAGGGATAAATGCAGTTCCTGCAACAATAACACGATCTGACGAATCACCTGAATATGCACCTTTTGGGACAACACCAACCCATTTTTTCCAACATTTTCTCTGCCTGCCTCAAACTGTGGCTTTATCAAGACCACACCAGTCGCCCCGCTCTGAAGCAATCCAGTAACAGCAGGCAATACATGATTTAGGGAAATAAAGGAAACATCTACAGAAAAAAACTGTATCGGCTCTTCCAACTGTGACAATGATACATTGCGAATATCTATGCCCTCCCAATTGATTACTCTGTCATCTTCCCGCAATGACTGTGCTAACTGATCATGTCCGACATCTACAGCATATACCTTTGCAGCACCATGCTGCAACATACAATCCGTAAATCCGCCTGTAGATGCCCCGACATCCATACAGGTCATTCCTTCTATATTCAAATCTGCACTTTTCAGGGCATGTTCTAGTTTCAGCCCACCACGTCCAACAAAAGGGATATCACACCCTTCCAAAGTAACCAAATCTCCCAATGCGACCGCATACGCTGGTTTAGTACAAATCGTTCCATTTACACCAATTTGACCATTCTGGATCAGCACCTTCGCACGCTGTCGGCTGGGCGCCAGACCCATTTCTGCTACAACAACATCCAATCTGGACATAATCACTATTCTCCTTGATATGTGCGTTGAATATCCCGATAGATCGCCTCTTCCGACAATCCCATGATATCCAACTGCGCCGCCGTAGAAGCCTGTGCCAGATACTGCTTTGGTGCTACGCGTCGATAACTTCCCTGATAACCTTCTTCCAACAGCAAATCTCCAAACATCTGCGAAATGCCGCCGTAATAGTAGGCTTCTTCCAGAAATACTACCTTGCGATAAGACTTAGCAATTTGAACTGTTCCATCACTCAATGGAAAAATTCGTGTAAGTTTCAGCAGATCACATGGCATTCCTGCTTCGACTGCTGCGCAGTTAGCACGATAAAGCGCATCATAAACCCGTCCATAAGAAATATACAAAACGTCTGTCTTATGACCAGACACGTGGGTATATTCCGTATTGAGTGCCGATTTATCAAAAATTGTTTTATCAGAACCTCTAGGATAACGAACACACGCCAGTCCCTTATCCCGATATAGCGCCCTTCTCAGGCAAATTCGCAGTTCATCATAACAAGAAGGGGCATAAATTGAAACACCAGGCACAGAGCTAAGATACGAAACATCATACAAACCATGATGCGTTTCACCATCTTCACCCACAACCCCTGCACGATCAATTCCCAGCACAACATGCAAACCGCCAATCGCTACATCGTGCATCAATTGATCATATGCACGCTGCAAAAACGAAGAGTAAACTGCAAATACAGGCAATTGTCCCATAGACGCCAGAGCAGCAGAAAACGTAACTGCATGTTGTTCTGCAATTCCCACATCGTAGTATCTTCCAGGAAATTTTCTTGCAAAATAATGCAAACCTGTTCCATGTTCCATTGCAGCAGTAATTGCACAAATTCGTGAATCCTGCTGTGCCAGTCTGACCAGTTCTTTTCCAAACATATCCGAATACGAATCTGTACCCGAAACCTCCGGATTGCCTGTTTCAATGTCAAATCTGGATACGCCATGATACTCTCCTGGATTTTCTTCTGCAGGACAATACCCTTTTCCCTTTACTGTATGCACATGAATAAACACAGGACGATGGTACTCTTTTCCAGCCGCCAGTACTTCTTCCAATGCGGAAATATTATGTCCATCTACTGGTCCAAGATAGACAAACCCAAAATCTTCAAAAATTGTTGCCGATTGCAGTAATGCATCGCGTACTACACTTTTGGAATTTTTTATCACTTTTGCCACAGACGGTCCAATCACCGCCGTACGATTCAGTCGCCGCTCCACTGCTTTTTTGGTGCGCACATAGCCCTCACTGCTGCGCATCGATGACAAATATTTGGCAAGTCCACCTACATTACGAGAAATAGACATATCATTGTCATTTAAGATTACAATTAAATTGTTCTTGGACTTACCTGCATTATTCATGCCTTCGTAGGAAAGTCCTCCTGTCATAGCACCGTCTCCTACGACAGCAACTGCAAAATGTTCTGTATCACCCTGCAAACGCATTCCCTCTGCAATACCGCATGCTACAGAAATTGCCGTACTGCTATGTCCGCTGATAAAAGCGTCATGTTCTGATTCGTTTGGCTTCGGAAATCCTGAAATGCCGTCCTGCTGGCGCAACGTTGAAAATTTAGTCCAACGTCCGGTCAGAATCTTATGGGTATAACATTGGTGTCCCACATCCCAGATAAATTTATCATCTGGAGAAGAGAAAACACGATGCATCGCAACTGTCAATTCAACCGAACCTAAATTGGAAGCAAGATGTCCGCCTGTTTTTGATACCGTTTCTACAAGTAATCGTCGGATTTCCTTACAGAGTGTCTGACACTGGGCAAGCGTCAATTTTTTTAAATCCCGTGGTGAATGCACCTGTTCTAATATTGATTCATTCATCTCTGGATATTTTTTCTTTTCCATTCTTTTTCCCGCACACGCTCTGCGGTATTCACTCCTCACTTATTTTTCACGTGTCAGCAATTCTCGTGTCAGATCCAGTAAAAATGCATGATCCGCAAATTGTTGTAATATCTCCTCTGCTTCCCACGTTAACTTTTCGGCATATGCCTTTGCTTTTTCCAATCCCATCAATGTAACAAATGTAGTCTTTCCCTCTTCTGCATCACTGCCTACTGGTTTTCCCAACGTTTCCAAACTACCCGTTACATCCAGTATATCATCCACAATTTGAAAAGCCATTCCCAGCTTTTCCCCATACTGCTGTGCCAGCATAATCTTTTCTAATGGCGCAAATGCCGCAATGCATCCCATTTGACATGCACCACGGATCAACGCCCCCGTCTTAGCGCTCACCATTGCTTTTAATTCATCCAGAGTCACATCTGTTCTTGTGACATAGGACATATCCATGATCTGACCGCCTATCATTCCTGCTGCACCTGTTTCATCTGCTAGAATCTTCATCAATTCCACCTTGATTTCCGGTTCCAAAACCGGATCACGAATTACAGTGCCAAAGGCTTCTGTCAACAAAGCATCACCTGCCTGCAATGCCACTGCATGTCCAAATTGTTTATGACAAGAAGGTTTTCCACGGCGATAATCGTCATTATCCATCTCGGGCAGATCATCATGTATTAAAGAAAAAGTATGCACCATCTCCAGCGCACACGCTGCCGCCATCGCCTGTTCGTCCGTACCGCCGCACATTCGACAAAATTCTAGCACCAGTACCGGACGGATACGCTTTCCGCCAGCTTCCAAAGAATACCGCATAGCATCGATCAACTCTGCTTGTCTTGCGGTTTGCGATGTCACCTGCACATACTGCATCAGCCTGTTTTCAATCTTACTGATCATGTTCTCCATATATATTTCATGCTTTGCTTCCATCAGTGTTTTCCTCCTGTTGCTGTACTGGAACCTGCTGTTTGGTAATCTGCAACTTGGCTGTCTCCAATTCATTTTGGCATTCGGCTGCCAACTGCATTCCCTTTGTATACAATTCCACCGATTCTTCCAGCGACAAATTCCCCTTTTCCAATTTTTGCGTCAACTCCCGTAACTGCTGCATATGCTCTTCAAATGTCATGTTTCTGTGCTCCTTTCTCTTCGGTGACCACTGCATTTATTATACCCTTTCCAAGCCGGATCTGCAATGCATCTCCCGGTTTGGCTTGCTGCGCATCTCGCAGCAATGTTCCATGACAATATGCCAATGCATAACCTCTTCCTAATATTTTCAATGGACTAAGCATCTCCAATCGTGCTGCTTGCTGTTGGAGCTGATTTTCACATTGTTCCATCTTTTTTTCCATACTCTTTTGCAGCATCGACCACAGTACATCACACTCTTGCTGCATCATTTCCTGCCGGTGTACGGGCGACTGCAATCGCAGCCTGTCTTCCAGACGCAGCAATAACTGTTGCTGCTGTTTGAAATACTGCTGCACCGAAAACGTCATTCTTCGAGACAAGTCATGCACCCGCTGCAAAATTTCTGTCACATCCGGCACTGACAGTTCTGCTGCCGCAGACGGTGTCGGCGCACGCATATCTGCCGCAGCATCTGCCAATGTCCAGTCGGTTTCATGTCCCACTGCCGATACCACCGGCACTTGACAATGATAGATTGCCATAACAACCTGCTCCGATTGAAATGCCTCTAATTCCTCTGAAGCGCCGCCGCCTCTTCCTACAATCAAAACATCACAGCCATCGCGTTCCGCAGCCGCTATAGCATTGCATATCGAACGGACAGCACGGTCTCCCTGCACCAAAGCAGGGTATATTAATACATGACCAATAGGGTATCTTCTTCCAACCACATTGCAGATATCCTGCAATGCTGCACCTGTATCCGAAGTAACCACACCAATTTTTTGCGGCATTGGCGGCAAAGGACGCTTGGCAGATGCATCAAACACCCCCATTGCTGTCAATTTCTTTTTCAATTGTTCCAGTGCCAATGCCTGACTACCAACACCATCTTCCTGCAAATCAGTAACATACAACTGAAATGCGCCATCTCTTTCAAACAAAGAGGCTGTTGCTGCCGCAATGACACGCATGCCATCTTTCGGAGAAAATCGGAGACGTTGTGCATTGCTGCGAAACATTACCGCTTTCACACTGCTTTCTCCATCCCGTAAGGTAAAATATAAATGACCAGAACGATAATGATTATTAAAATTGGAAATTTCTCCCCGTACCAATATTCCCTGCAGCATACGGTCTTCTTTTAGCTTGAAACCAACATAACGGTTGAGCTGCGTCACACTGATAATCGCCAAAATGTACCTCCTTTTTTTCGCAGATCTCCGTAAATAGCCACACCAGCCGCATTATCACAGGCATATTCCGGCTCTGCAAACCAGCACATGCAATATTTTTTCAACAGCGGACGTATCATCTGGTTGGACATCACTCCACCTGCATACACCATTGGCAGATCACCATATCTTTCTCTTGCATGATCTGCCATGGAACGTATTGTCTCTGCCACCGTCATTAAACAATACTTTGCAATATCTTCCGGTATTTCACCCTGATCCACCATTCTGCGGCACTGGTTTTCTAATCCCGAAAGACAACAGTTGGTCCCCCGCACCACAGAATGTGCTTTTATCTGCTTTTGACTGCGCAGCGCAAGTTTTTCTAATTCTTTTCCGCAAGGAAACCGCAATCCAAGCATCAGCCCGACCCTGTCAATTGCTTGTCCCGCTTTCAGATCCAATGAAGTACCCACCTGAATGATATGAAGCATTTGCTGTGCATCCGGTTCACAGTACAACAGATCCGTTGTTCCGCCGCTGACATGAAAAGCAAAAAACGGTTTTTGGATTGCTTCCAGATGACCCGCTGAATACAATGCCGCTAAAATATGCCCTATTTGATGAGAAGTCTCATACAAAGGAACATGACAAACCGTATGAATGGCTTTTGCCACGCTGACACCAGTTAAAAAACATGGCATATATGATCCTTCCACATTTCGAGGGCGTGTAGAAACGCTAACGGCACACAGTGTTTCATGAGAAATCACAGACTGCAATTCCTCAAAAAGTACAGGGAGCTGTCTGGTATGATGAAACACAGCATCACTTTGCCGCAGACCTGCCTCTCCCACCTTTACTGGCAATAGCTGTTTTTTCTGCAAAATCTCTCTAGTTTCGCAATCCAACAATGCTACAGATGTGGTATAATTACTGGTGTCAATTCCCAGAATCTGCGCCATCTGCAACTGCCTCCTTTTCAATACACTCTTGCTGTGCCGATTTGATTTGCCGAACATATGCACCCAGTACACCATTAACAAATGCAGTATCCTCCGGGTAAGCATATGCCTGTGACAACTGCACTGCTTCGCTGACAACTACATTTACGGGTGTTTGAGGCATATTGCGCAGTTCATACAATGCCAAGCGCAAAATGGTACGATTAATGGCAGGTACACGTTTTAAGCTCCGCTGCTTACTATATGAGGCAATAATTTTATCGAGCGTTTCAACCTCGGACAAAACCCCATTCACATACTGTTTCACCTTTGCAGGAATCAAAATTTCCAGCATCTCCTCTGTTGATGCATATAATTCCTCCACCGATTCCAATTCTTCTGCCCTTACAACAGATTCGTACAACAATAAAAATGCATATTCTCTAATCTCATGTTTTGTCATAACTACCTCCACATCCTCAAATCTCATATTATTTACTTAGATCCGACTTTTTTCTTTTTCGTTTTTTACATCAAAAAAAGGCTGCTGTAGTGTTTTTACAGCAGCTTTCTCAAAGTTTACTTTCTTTTCTTTTGTCAAGTATGCAAATTATTTCATAACAGAAAGAAAGTGACCCTTGTTCGCCGCTCGTAAATGACCGTATGAAAAAGTTCTTTCTTCTATTATACCAAAAAAAGTCGTTTGAGACAACTATTTTACTTCAAAAATTCGAATATTTTCTGCAGGAACCGATACCTCCCCTAAAATAATATCCTTGATCGTTGCCGCCTGTGCTACGTCTAATCCCTCCGTCTGCACAACAACCTTTGCACCAGTACCATCTAAATAAACGATACAATCCGAATACCCCTGCGCTTTTATCAATGATTCAATGGTGCTTTCACTTTCGATTAGTTTAGATGTCTCCACAGCTGCAATGGCATCTGTCACAAGTTCGTCTTCTGTTCTGTCGCCTCCGCCCAAAATGGACTGTAGTGTGGCAACGCTTTCATCACGGCTTGCTGTACGTTCCATCCGTGCCTGTGCAAAATAGTCTTCTGCGTCCGAAATTTTTTCTGCCGTCACATCCTCTGCAGTTGAATATGCTCCCTGTTCTTCCGACTCGGAGGAAGAAGATTCTTCTGCATCTGTCTTTTTTTCTTCATTGGCATTTGCATTGACAAACGCCGTGTCTCCGTATGTAATCCCGTTTTCTTGTCCTCCTACATCTGCGGTTTCGATTTTATTATCTGACAGCGCATAATTTACATACACTGCAATTGCCAGCATCAATGTCAGGCAGCTTAATATAATTTGTTTTTTTCCAATAATAAAAGATGGCTTTTTCATCATTTTGATTCCTTTCTTCAAATCTTTCAAATTACAGAATGAATTATACTGAACGCTTACAACTGCTCTTGATATACAGCAACTCGCGCAGTCATACCTGTGCTGGAACTACACATACCCGATTTGCCGGCAATTCCAATACGGCCTGTACTGCACATGTCACACGTTCTTGCACAACACTGCTGGTAGCACCGCTGCATACCACTATAACTCCGCTGATTCTCGGAGACACCACCTGCTGCACCAAGGCACGTTCTCCTGCATCATCGGATACAATTACACACTTCTGCTGCGACTGCCGCTTTGTATCCTCTTCCTGTGCCGTTTGATCCTGTGCATACACTGTTTCTGAGGTACCTGATGCCGTCAACATCACTTGACAGGTTCCCACACCTTCCACCTGTTCTAGTATGCTTTTTAGCTGAATTTCCATATCCCGACAGTATGCCTG
>CASEVP010000037.1 GCA_949291345.1 uncultured Ruminococcus sp. | reverse complement strand
CACCATCAAAATCGACATAGTTTGGAAGAGCCTCTATGCTTAAATTCCCTAAAAATTCATCCAACAAAGAATCCATATCTTTTTTTCTCCTCACCCGAAATATTCCTGCATCAGTGATTTTTTCAGTATTTCCAGCTTTTCAAGGCTTTTTTGAATTGCCAATTTTGATTTGTCGGTTGTTTCGACAAAGGCAGCGAATTGCTCCTGTAGCTCCATCGGTGGCACAATGATAGCGAGATTTCTAATATCCCCAAGGGATATGAATTTCTGTGTTCCACCTCTCACCTTGTGCAATACGGCATCATCAAAATAATCCGACTGCAGCAAAGCCTGAATGAAAATATTCAACACTCTTGAATAATCTTTGAACTTGATTAACGATACGTTTTTTATTGCGAAGTTCGGTTCCACATTGACAATCACTGGGTTTCCAACGGTGCCAATCATAGGCATAATAATATCGCCTATGTCAACTTTAGATCTTTCGTTAATTTTTTTGAAATCCGCTTCACATATCAGGGAACAGCCTGTCAAATCGATTTTTCCACTTGTTACATTTTTTGATGTTACCAAAGGGTACCCTGTTTCATAGTGCTTCGGAGAATCGTGCGTTCCATCCCGAACATCACAAACTGTACCTAACAATTCTTTTTCCCAATTAAACGGATTTAGAACTATGTCCCCAAACATCTCGATAAATCGGGATTGGAAATCAGCCGATATATTTTCTATGGGAAATTTTTACATTGTTCTGATTGACCATTGCATACTGCATAGTAGTGTCAATTTGGGCATGGCCGAGCAATCTTTGCACCTGTTCGATCGGCATTCCTTTATCAATCGCTCGCGTTGCTAATGTGCGGCGGAATTTGTGAGGATGTACTTTTGAGATTCCCAGTCGCCTGCCTAATTCACGTAATCTGATCTCAACGCCGCTAATTTCCAACCGATTAAAAGGTCGCATCAACGAAACAAATAACGCCGGATTTTCATCCGTTCTACTGTCTAAATAATTTTTCAGATGTATCTTAGTGCGGGCATCAAAGTATACAGGGCGCTCCTTGCTCCCTTTTCCAAACACTATGCACTCCCGGTTCTCAAAATCAATATCGGCACGATTCAGTCGAACCAGTTCACCTACACGCATTCCTGTCGATGCTAACAAGTCAATCAATGCCAAATCACGCAAGCAACCGCACTGATCACGCATAATCTCCAGCGATTCATCTGAATAAGTCTCTTTTACCGTTTTGCTGGATTTGATTTTGTGAATCCGACGCACAGGACTTTTTATGATGTAGTTTTCATCTTCCAACCAGGCAAAAAAGCTGGAGAGAATCCGTCGTATGTTATCAATATTTCCCTTGCTGCATTGGCTTGCCTGTTGATAATCTGACAAGTAGTTACGCAAATCATCTGTTCGCATGTGTGTTACATGCAATTTGACCGCGGCAAACATTCGCAAAATCGTAGTGTTGTAATATTTCAAGGTTTTTTCACTGCAGCCTTCCACACGTTTGGCAGAAATAAACATTTCCAATAATTCTTCGTTGGACTCTTTCTCTTGTACTTGTAACTGTTCTGTTTCTGATGAAAGAGAAATCTGCACTCCCCAAAAGCAATTCGCCAGCACTTCTTGTAATTGCTCCATCTGCGAATTATCCAAATAAGGAAGCATTTTTCGTGTGATTTCGGTAATTAGTTGGTCTTTCATGGTGATACACTCCTTTTTTATGATGTACCATCATCCTTCACCAGCTAAAACTTAGCCAAAATATTCCTGCATCAGTGATTTTTTCAGTATTTCCAGCTTTTCGAGGCTTTTTTGGATTGCCAATTTTGATTTGTCGGTCTGGGCGACGAAGGCGACAAATTGTTCTTGCAACTCAATAGGTGGTAATATAATTGGAAAATTTTCTACTTGATCAAGATTGATCTGCCGTTTATCAATCCCTCCCACGCATACTTTACGAATGTATCTCCGATAAGGCTCTCCAGTAAGAATTGCCACTACATATTCTGGAACTACTGTTCCGTCCAATCGGACAAGGTAAACATGTCCGTTGATGTTGGCGCTGTTATCTGCACCATGGAAAAGGGCTGCACGACCCAAACTACTATTTTCAGTATTAATCCTGCCTGTTTTTGTTATGAGGATATCCTCATCATGAACACTGCTCTTTGCCATAGCAGCATGTGTATCTTTATCGATATAGGCGACATCTTCGAGATCAATCCTATTGCGCCATACATTCTGGCTACGGAGGAACATAATTCCTTTATTCACATAGTTTTCACTACCGCCCTTGGGGGTGTTTCCGTTGGTAATAAGCACTGAAACATCAGCCAACTTTTTCACTTGCCAACCGAACGGGTTGGAAATCGGATCCCCGAACATCTCGATAAATCGGGATTTTACCAATTCATCCAGCTTGTCCAGCTGTTGGTGGCATTTGGCAAGCAGGTCGCTGACCTTGTCCAAAACCATCACAATTTTGCGCTGTTCGTTAAGAGGAGGAACAGTTACGGAAACTGCGCCAAGAGTTGCTTTATTTAAAGTTGTACCCATAACTGCACGGTTTGTACCTTTTGTCCAATCCTTTGCAGAAAACAAATAGTAAAAATAGTCAGGTAACACTGTGTATTTCCCAGTCGGAATAAATGCCATTATTGCTTCATTAGTGTATACAGGCTCTTGGGTAATAGCTGTTTTTCCTAAGGAAAGCTTGAAACTCATAATAACGGTGTTGGCCGGAACACTTTTTATTCCGCTTTCTTGGACAGCTGACGCAGAAATCTTTTCTTTCGTATCCTCTACATATTTTTTGTAGGTACCTAAATCAGCAATAGATACCCAATCATATTGGCCGTCAGTCCAGTAATC
>CASEVP010000036.1 GCA_949291345.1 uncultured Ruminococcus sp. | reverse complement strand
GTTTTAGAAATACTGTTATATGATGAAATTATTTATAAAAATAATTTTTAAGTTTTGCAAATAATTTTATCCTTGAATTTTGACATTTTATACTTTCTATGATAAATAATCGTAAAATTTATGATATGCTCCTATCAACTTAATAATAAGGAGGAATGTGGTATGAAGAAGCTTTTAATGAAGTATGGGCATATTTTATCTGCATTTGCACTGATTGTAACAACATATGTAGCCAATAGAAATTGCGTGTTAATTTTTCATCAAGCAAAACTACCTGATGCAGCAAAAAAATTGCGTAAGTTCTGATGCTAAATAAAAAATTAGAGAAAGTCGTAGACTTTCTTGTAAATAATGGTGTAGATGCAAATGTAGACAAAGATATAATTCTATATGGACTAACAGTTGCAGTTGAACAAACAGTAAGTATCATTTCAGCAATAATACTTGGTTGGATAGTTGGATTGGTATGGGAAACAATCACTTTTCTTGTTTCATTCTCACTCTTACGAACATATGCAGGAGGTTATCATTGCAAAACTGCCACTAATTGCTATTTTATGTCAATAGGAACTGTTTTCGCTGTGCTGATGATAGTGAAATATACACCACAAGGGTACACAGCTCCTATCTGTATTCTAATGCTATTGATCTCAGTTCCACTTATATTGAAACACGCTCCTATGGAATCTATAGATAAACCACTTGATGAAAATGAGAAAGAGTATTATCGTAAAATGATAATTCGTAATTTAATAATTGAGTGTTGCATAATTCTTGCATTACTTATCACTAAGATATATCAGTTTTCTTTTGTTATGAGTTTAGGATTTATGGTTTCAGCATTGGCTGTTATCTTACAAAAACAAACTAAAAATCAAGCGTCATAAGAAAATTAAAATATTATTTTAGCTATTAAATGATTGCTAATGTGAGCAAACAGTATTTTACTGTTAAAGCACCAAAATTAACAGAAGTAAGTACTTGCCATAACATAAGCGGAATCTAAAATAACTCTGAATACAACCATAATTAATTGATGTCGAAAAGATGCAAACTAGAATTCAAAATCTTAACAGTTAGCTATAACATAGAATCTATTGATTTTAAAAGTTCAAAGCTTAATATCTTTTGATTAGGAATGTTCGTATAATAAGTGAGATTTATAATTATATTAACCTTCTTTCTCTGTTTATATAATACTTAGAGTGTTACTTTCTTTCATATGCCATGGTGACGCATACCATATGCCACCGAGAGGACAGAATTGCCCCTCGGTGGCTTTGCTGTTTTTTAACTGCTGTCTGTTATGGTATAGAGCAGACTGCTTTTGCCGCCATTTTCTCTCCAGCGTTGTTCTTTTTTCAAAACTCCTGCTGCAAGCAAATCTTGGATTGCACGTTCCACAGTGCGTCTGGACAAATGAAGTTCCTTTGCAATTGTATTTATCGCCGGATAGCATTGTCCTTTTTTGTCGCTGCGGTCTTTTAAGTACATATATACCGTTTTTGCACGATGTGGAAGGTCTGTTTCATAAATTTTTGAAAAGTATGCCATACATACGCCGCCCCCTAATCCGTTCGTAAAGGTGGACGCTTTGATGAGCTGCTGTGTTCTTTTGCTGATTGAACTTGTGTATGCTGCAAACCACTGATTTCAGAAGATGTTGGAGGCAGTTCAAAGTCAGCCTCCCTGCGATGTATAATTTCAAGTTCCAGTTCAAAGCGGTCTGCGTATTCTACTTTTCTTGTTGCCTTTTCCTCCACTTCATACATATCTTCAAAATCAATACCCCATTTCAAAAACAGAGGAAGTTTTGTCTGCATAGGACAGTTACCTGTTTTTGCAAGAATGAAATGTCCTTTTGGTAGTGTTTTCAGTTCGTCCGGTGACATAAGCGGGCGGCTCATCATTTGCAGGCTTTGGCTTGGGTCATTCTTTCCTCTGGAAATAGAGCCACACAAAACAGTCCTGTTTCCAAGTGCTTTGGAAAGGATATCCGCACTTTCAGAGTTCGGAGCAAATCCACCAAACAAAATATCCTGACAGTTGTCTATAATAATTTTTGAGCCTTCTTTTCCGTAATTCTTTTCCATCTGAGCGAAGCTTTGAATAATGGGAACCATGCTGATTCGTCTGGAACGACCTGCGGAGAACATCATTTCCATAGATTCAATTTTTGGAATTGTGCCAATCTCATCTGCAAACAGCATCACTCGGTTTGGAAGTCTTCCTCCATGCTCATCTGCAATGGTCAGCATTTCACGATAAAGCTGTTGCAGAAACAAAGACACCATAAAATATTTTGTGGTATCTTCTTCAGGAAGCACAATAAAAACAGCAGAGTTTTGTGTGCAGAATGTTTCTGTATCAAGTGAACTGTCAAAGCATAATATTTGTTCCATTTCACTGTCAAGAAACGCATTCAAGCGTGACATCGCAGTGGAAAGCACAGAAGCCATAGCTTGGTCTGCACTGTTGAGTGCTGCACCCGCAAACCATTTTGCCTTGTGTGTAGGAGGCAGCTTATCCATCAAAAGCTGAAACAGGCTTCGGTTCTTTACAGGTGACGGTGCGAGTAAATCCTGAATGAGTTTAAACACCGAAATAATATGGCGTTTTTGTGGTTCGCAATATTCTGCAACCAATAAAATTACAGCTGCAAGCAATCCCTCTGCGGCATCATAGAAAAATGCGTTTTGTCCATAGCTGCTTGCAGATGAGCCGTCTGATAAGATAATTGTTTTTGCAGTAATCTTTGCATATTTTTCTGCCTTTGCTTTTGCAGCAAGATTTTTGTTGTCCTTGAGATATTCATCCATATATTTATTTACTAAGGTCAGAATATTGTTTCCGTCCGAGCGTGTTGGATTTCTCAAATCAAGCACACAAATGTTGTATCCATAATACTTTTTTGCAATGCCTGCATAGTTTCTGAACAGGTCGCCCTTTGTATCTGTTGTTAAAAAGCTCATACCAGATGCACAGGCATACTCAATATTCGGATACAAAAAATTTGCGGTTTTTCCGACACCTGCCGCACCAATCATCAAACAGTGAATATCACCGCTGTCAATCAGTGCGGTGACAAAATTGCCTTTCTTTTTATACCCAACCACAAGACCTTGCTCTTTTGGAAGTTCTTCACCTTTTCGCCATTTTTGTGGCTGATAGGGAACGTGAGCATAGGTTTCCCGAATTTCTTTTTCTGTTGCAAATCGTGCTGTACCATGCTGTC
>CASEVP010000035.1 GCA_949291345.1 uncultured Ruminococcus sp. | reverse complement strand
CCGGCTCATAACCGGTCGGTCCTGGGTTCGAGTCCCCGATGGCCCACCATATTGCTGTCATGAAAAGATGTACAGTCGAAAAAAGCCCGTTTTTTTCGGGCTTTTTTTGTTTTTGTTGCACAAAAATGCGGCTCTGTTATTTAAAAGCAAAGCGGTTGAAAAATATTGGCATTCAATTTACATTATCAGCTTTTCCGCTACAACAAATGTGCTCGGTAAAATGGTTGTAATAACTGCAAAACTTAGTATACCTGAAAGCAGCCTTTTTAATTTCGATTTTAAATTCCTCGCTCCCTGCATGGTTAATTTTGCACATTTATAACCTGCGTTCAAAGGAGATTTATGCGTATTTTGCGTATTTTTCTGATAACGAGGCGAAAATATGCAAAAATAGTCTCACATTTCAAATGCTTTCAACACAGTCAGCAGGAAGAATATACTCTGTGCAAAGGCCCCTATGAATGTATGCTTTTGTTAATTCTTCATGATTTTTCTTAGTTATTCTGGTTCAACAGGCTGTGAAAACAATTGTTACAAGAAAACGCCATGTCACTACAATATGCAATGACATGGCGTTTTTCTACAATTCTATCTTTGGTTTCAATGGTTTGCTTTACTGCAATTTCAAGCTGTGTTGTGCCATCCTATCAATTGTTAGAAACAACAGGCAGCTGATCAATTAACCGTATCAGGAACCGAATCAGAAGTGTCGCATCTGTTGCATCAACAGTTCCGTTCTGATCACAATCTGCATTCTGTGCTGCACTTCTCTGAAGACCGATCACATCTATAACTGCTTTACTCAGCAAAACAGCATCTGCTATGTCAACCACACCATCCAGGTTGAGGTCACCGCAAAGATTCACGGAATCTGTTGTGTTATCTGTGGAAACTGTTGTTGTGGCAGCCGTTTCTCCTCCCGTTGCCGAATCCGCTGTGATCGTTTCAGCTGCAGTGTATTTCCATGGGAGCATGATCGCCTGAATATACCACGGATCAATGGTTACTGCATAAACGCCATCTACTTCCGTCATACAATATGTAAAAAACGTATAGAGATTTGACGGATCTTCTGTCTGCTCACCACCGTATTCCAGATTCACGCCGTTGGAAGTAGAAAGATCTACAGACCAGTCTGCACCAAGTCCGTCAAAATCCGCTTCTGTCAGTTCCTTTGTAGAGAACAGCCGGATATCGTACGCAGTCATGCCAGAGGTATATTCCTGATAGCCATGAAGCAGTGTCACTTCTCCTGCAATGGAATCTTCAACAATTTTCTGTCCAATTGTGGCTGCTTCTTCGTATTTCCAGCCATAACATAAACCGATATCCACTTCATCAGAAGAAGAACTATAACTATATGCCAGATAGTAACTGCCATCTTCCTGTTCCATTGTATAATATCCATTCTGTTCTGCTAAAGCTAAGAAGGCATCCGGATTCGTTGGTGTCACATGAATTATATATGTGTCTTGATAATCCCGATAATACGCTTCTTCTGGTGTAAATTCGATTTCATTATAGGTTTGCGGTGTAGCATTATCTTCGTCCACCTGTGTAAGAAGATTCCCGTTTTCCAGAATCTGTGTCTCAGCCTGCATGCTGTCCGGTATTTCAGTCAATACGCCATAGCCCGATGCATTGTTCTCTTCTATGAACTGAAATGTTGCATAGGTATGCAGAGGCAGAAAATAGGAAGCAAGACACGTAGCAGCTATACCCAATGCGATTCCTTTTGTTTTTTTCATAAAATCAACTCCTTAAATTATAAAATATATGGGTTGTTTCGATTGAAATGAAGTAAGTCAAATGTAATTCTTACTCCATATGTTCCACTGCCCATAGTATTTTCATAGATGGCACCAGTTTCAATTTCTACCACTGTATGATATTCTTCCCCTCAATACTTTGTAACTGCATAAACTGGTCTCCCACTATCACCAGCACTGATAACTGTTGTTGCATGAAATCTCTGATCACACGATTCAGGATATGTTATAATGGAGTCTTTCACATCAAATTCGCCCATTTTTCCTGTACTAAAATACCGAGCATCATTCACATGATTAAATCCATAAACTACACCCGAGAATCCACTTGCTATAACTGGCTTGGCATTTTCTAAAAATGCATCCTGCATAACGCCCAATTCAAACATACCATAATTCGATAAATCTTCTGCGACATACAAAAGTGCATAGTCATAGCATGAACGTTTGGGTTCTGAATTTTTATATGTAAAATAAAGCGTTGGCACGTGTACAGAAACAACTGTGCATGTCAACACAGGAATTTCAAAATCGGTACCTGTGTATATTTTGACATTTAATCCAAATAAAAAAACCGATTAAGTGCCACACCATCACAATATGTGTGACCCGGCTTTTTCTACAATTCAATTTTTTTGCCCTATGACAATTTCAAGCTGTGTTCCGGCATCATATCAGTTGCAGCAGTAACCAGCAGCACATCGTTCAGCTGCCCTAAAAACTGCAACTGAAATATCGCATTAGTTCCGTTATGACCACTTTACTCAGCAGACTTGTATCTGTCGTGTCAATTTCACTGTTCAAGTCGATATCATCTTAAAGAATCACAGAATCTGTAGTTAAGAGTTCTGTGGCGGCTGCTTGAGTTGTAAATTCTGTTGCCATTACAGGATAGCCCTCAATCTCTTGTGGATTAACCTCACCATTTTCACATTCAGGCGAGAGAACGCATTGTTCAATATGAATCTCATTATTTATTATATTCAAAATAATAATCGTTTTCATAACTATATTCGTGATTTCTTACGCCCTTGTACACAAGCTGAAAAACATTGCCATGGTCACACTTATTTAAGTGCAGAAAGCATTTTTTGAGTTTTCATATATAAACCCTCTCAAATGACCAAACCAAAATTTGTATGATAATTTTCTTACATCACCTTCCTTTAATATAAATTGTTTACTAAATCCCGCTCCTCCTTTCTTCTTATTTTTTATATAAATTCTCTGTTTTTGCATGGAATGCCACATTCCTTATTTATTGTGTCATTACCGATAAAGGTTTGTGACATAGCAGGCAGTAAAACTCCTATATAACCGAAATTCAATTATCGAATCTCTCTTTCCTCAGAAAATTCCATGCAGTACCGGCGTAACACCGTCATACAGGATGCCTCTTTTTGATAGGAACGATAAAATTCTTCATATTCCACGAGTTCCACAGATTTCCCCCAAATGGAATATTCGTCCGTATTTTCATTCTGGTCAAAGAAAAAATTTTCGTCCAAATTCCGACCAATTTTTTTCGTTACGTGGTCAAACACAATTCCCATAATTTTACTTCTTATTTATAATATTACACTTTCGAATCTGAATTGTCAACCCCAAATAGGACAGAAATTATTTAGCCGGATGTAAAGATTTAAATTTAACTGGAGAGATAACCGAGAAAGCCATGAATACGAAAATGATTATACCAATGAACGTAATCCGTAAGTTCCAATCTCAGTTGATCAAGAGAATCAAATGTTTTATTCGTAACAAATTCCGTATTAAAGATTTTGTAAGTTGCCTTAGCAACAGTGTTATCGTAGGGACAGCCCGTATGACTAAGAGAACAAGTGATTTTAAAAGCGTGAATTATCTCATCAATTATCTTATTCTTAAACTCATTGCCTCTGTTGGTATCACCTTAGACAGATTTACGCTGTTGCTCAAAAAAGCGTCGTACACAAGCTGAGCTCTTTTGTGCACTTTTGCTGAATATCCGATGATCTTACGATTAAACAAGTCGACCAATATACAGATATAACACCATTTATCACGGACTTTCACATATGTAAGGTCGCTTATTACCACTTCTAATTCACCTCGATCGTTGAATTTTCTATCCAATTTATTCTCGATTTTTTCTTCATTGCAGGATGTTTTATGAACCTTAAACTACTTGATCGTATAATTTGACACCAACCCATA
>CASEVP010000034.1 GCA_949291345.1 uncultured Ruminococcus sp. | reverse complement strand
TACCGTTTCGGTAGTATGTGAAGTGCTCTATTCTGCACTTTACATCAGTTTTTTATATATACAGCCTTTCGACTGAAATATGCATTTTGTAAAAGCCCTGCCTTCCTGCAAGGCTCTTACAATTTCATTTTGGTTGCGGGAGCTGGATTTGAACCAACGACCTTCGGGTTATGAGCCCGACGAGCTACCGAGCTGCTCCATCCCGCGATATATATTTTCATTTGTCAACCCATCTTACGTCGACTTATATAGTATACCACAATTCCCGTTCTATGTCAACTGTTATTTTATTTTTATTATTATTTAAATATTTTATATTTGTTTTTTCGCTTATTAAATGAAATTTTGTTGTTTTTTTTTAATTGTAAAAGCTTTTTTTAATTATATTAAATCATCAACAATTTTGTTTAAATGGCGCCCTTAAAACCGTATTTATAAACTGATGATTATTTTCAACTATTTTCTTGTATTATTATACAAGTACACAATTTCCAAAAAAAAAAATTTATATATTGACAAAAAATAAAATCTGTTATATACTAAATAAGAAGTTAGTTTAAACTAACACTGCGTTTTTAGTTAGTATGTGCTAACCCAATGAAACGTATAATATACAAAATAGGAGAGTGATGTGTATGCTTCCGTTAACACTCGCAGCAATAGGAGAAAACAATTTTATTAAAATGATATGTGGGAACTCAGAAACAAAAATATTCTTAGAAAAGTTAGGCTTTGTAGTTGGTGGATCTATTATTGTAATCCATACAATTAGAGGCAACGTCATCGTAAACGTAAAGGATACGCGTATTGCAATTTCAAAAGAAATGGCAAGCAAAATTATGGTATAACACATACGCTTATCCACTATTAATTGCTGTTTTTAGAGATACGTATTAATATGGTGCATATGCTCCAAGGTTATATAAAAAAATCTCAAATTTGCCTCAACTCAAAGAGTAATATGCAACGTAGCTGCACTGTTTTAATAAAAAGGAGGTTTCATAATATGGCTACATTAAATAATGCTCGAATTGGTCAGACGGTGTATGTAAAAAAAATCGAGGGTAATGGATCTGTCAAAAGAAGAATTATGGATATGGGTATCACCAAAGGGACTTGTATTTATATTCGTAAAGTTGCACCTCTTGGTGATCCGGTAGAGATCACTGTTCGTGGCTACGAACTCTCTCTACGAAAATCAGATGCTGAACTAATCCAAATTATGTAGAACAGCACCGAAAATACACACCCTATTTTGGAAATTTAATATATATTAAATATCGCAGCATGCGCTATATATTTTTTCATAACAATGTGCTGTATTTGTAAAAATAGTCAAACACAATTGTCTATGATCTCTAATGTAATCTATCCGTAAGTTAGTTATAACTAATTTAAGAAAAGAAAGGAAAAAAATTTATGGGTATCAAAATTGCACTAGCAGGCAACCCCAACTGCGGTAAAACGACATTGTTCAATGCATTGACCGGTGCCAATCAATTTGTTGGTAATTGGCCAGGGGTAACAGTGGAAAAGAAAGAGGGGAAACTGAAAAGTCAAAAAAACATCATCATCACAGATTTACCAGGAATCTACTCACTCTCCCCATACACACTGGAAGAAGTTGTTGCACGAAATTATCTCCTCCAAGAACATCCAGATGCAATTCTAAACATAATAGATGGCACCAATCTAGAACGAAATCTTTATCTAACAACACAGCTTATTGAACTAGGTATTCCTGTTGTTGTTGCTATAAATATGATAGACATTGTCCGCAAAAACGGTGACAAAATTCGCACAGAACAGTTAGCAAAAGAATTAGACTGTCCGGTTATAGAAATTTCGGCTCTAAAGGGTATTGGCATTGACAAAGCTGCCTCTTTGGCTGTTAAAGCAGCAACGAGCAATATTACCACCATTCCCAAGCACAAATTTGGCGACTGCGTCGAACACGCTATCACCCATATTGAGGAGGCATTTCTTCAAGATATACCAGAAAAACAACGGCGCTGGTATGCCATAAAAATTTTTGAACGAGATAAAAAAGTTCTCGAACAGTTACAAATTCCTGAGCCAACCATGCAGCACATCAAAAACGATATTGCAGCTGCAGAAAAAGAATTTGATGACGATGCTGAAAGCATTATTACTAACGAAAGATACCTCTATATTGCCTCCATCACCAAAAATTGTTTGATTAAGAAAAAAAGGGGACTAACCACTTCTGACAAAATTGATCGCATTGTCACAAATCGTATTGCGGCACTGCCCATATTTGCATTGGTCATGTTTCTCGTATACTATGTTTCCATTACCACAGTCGGAACATGGGTCACAGATTTCATGAATGATATTTTATTTGGAGAATGGATAACCGGCGGGGCAAGCTGGATCTTGGAAAGCATTCACTGTGCGAAATGGCTCCAGAGTCTGATTGTTGATGGTATAATTGGCGGTGTAGGTGCTGTTTTGGGCTTTGTCCCCCAGATGCTGGTGCTCTTTATTTTCTTAGCATTCCTAGAAGGCTGCGGCTATATGGCACGTATCGCCTTTGTCATGGATCGTATATTCCGCAAATTCGGTCTCTCTGGGAAATCCTTTATTCCGATACTCATCGGCACAGGATGCGGCGTTCCAGGCATTATGGCAAGTCGTACCATTGAAAATGAACGTGACCGCAGAATGACTATTATCACAACTACATTTATTCCCTGCGGCGCAAAGCTGCCAATCATTGGTCTGATCGCCGGCGCTCTCTTCGGCAACGCCGGCTGGGTCGCTGTTTCTGCATATTTCATTGGTATAGCTGCTATCATCACTTCTGGCATTATGCTAAAGAAAACCAGAATGTTTTGCGGCGATCCGGCTCCTTTTGTTATGGAACTACCAGCGTATCATATGCCTACAATCGGCAGCATTCTTCGATCCATGTGGGAACGTGGCTGGTCATTTATAAAAAAAGCTGGTACTATTATTCTACTATCTACCATTGTGCTGTGGTTCCTCATGGGATTCGGTGTTGAAAACGGCAACTTTGGTATGGTGAAAGATATTGATAACTCCATTTTGGCTATTATTTCCAGCAATATTGCATGGATTTTTACACCACTCGGTTGGGGCGACTGGAAAGCTGCTGTAGCAGCTGTAACCGGTCTTATCGCCAAGGAAAATGTTGTTGCGACATATGGTTCCCTTTACCATTTCGGGGGTGAACTTTCTGAAAACGGTACAGAAATCTGGAGCGAGTTCTCTGCAAGCTTTACCGCTTTGTCAGGATTCTCCTTCTTAGTATTCAACTTGCTGTGTGCACCTTGTTTTGCCGCAATGGGTGCCATCAAAAGAGAAATGAACAATGCAAAATGGACCGCATTTGCAATTGGTTATCAATGTATCTTCTCATACGCTGTTTCATTATGCATTTACC
>CASEVP010000033.1 GCA_949291345.1 uncultured Ruminococcus sp. | reverse complement strand
GATAGCTATGCCCTTTTGCAGAAAAACAAAATAAATATCGTCATATATGCCTCTGAAATCGGCTCTTTTGCGTGATTTTGGAGGCTGTTGTTTTTGCAACACTATTAGAGCTTGTTTTTTATGGTTATTAGAGGTGACCTTAAAAGAATTGTTTAAAATAAGTGAGCAGACTTGGTGTAAAGCTGTAAGACATACTTTTTTTAATATAAAAAACGTATGATAATAGACTATAGAAGATGAATGAGAATACGAACAAAAGAATCAATGTGCCGTAACTCCAGTCAAGAATCTTGCCATTGCAGAAAATACACCAAGGAGAAACAGGGACAATATTTTTTAGACAGAAGACTATTTAAATTCCTTGGCGTTCAAGGCAATATTTCGGCATTCAGGGGAAACATATTGATTATTAATTAGATATTTCGTATAATGAAATTGTAAAAGACAAGATGAAAACAAAAAGATGAAAAGAATAAAATATATGTTTTATTAAAGGCATAAATTTCTTTTCATATTTTCGTGGCTGTTGGCTGTCAAAAAAATCAGCAATGTTAAAATTGGCTAATAACATTTTAAGAGAAAAAATAAAAATTATTTTAATGCCTATCTTTTATACAATACAATACTTCATATGTACCATAAACGCAATCATAACCATTAATATCAGTTGTTTTGAAGCTGTTACCTATGAGTGGGTAACTTTGTATTCTTAAATTTGTGTACGCATGGATTAAAGAATGAATTGCACTTGGTTGTAAGAATATTGTTTTTAACACATGGTAAAATCAGATAGAACAAAAGTAGATATAAAGAACAGAGAAACAAAAGAGAAACAAAAAGGAAAAATGCAAGGTGTACCAATATTTAATGGTATACCCTGCATTTTTTCTTGCTTTTTGGAAGCTTATGTGCTATACTGACAATATAATAACTCGTTGTACGCAGATATCATTTTTATTCATATTCATTTGAAATATTACAATATAGTTAGAAAGGAGATAAGCCCATGATTGCACTTATTGCTGCTTATGATGCCAATCGTGCCATCGGTTTTCAAGGTAAGATTCCATGGAATATTCCGGGAGAACAGCGACGTTTTCGAGAATTAACAACAGGCAGCACTGTCATTATGGGACGACGCACCTTCCTCGAAATCGGAAAACCACTCTCCCATCGAACAACCATTCTCCTTTCCCATACAATATCCTACCAATCAGAAAATTGTTTCACTGCACATTCTCTAGAGGAAGCAATTGCAAAATCGCCAACATCTAACATTTATATTGCAGGTGGCGCCGCCCTTTACGCACAAAGCATTCCTCTAGTGGAAAAAATGTATCTGACAGAAATACACAGTACATTTTCAGGAGACACTTTTTTCCCATCGTTTCCCAGAGAACAGTTTCAACGAAAAATTGATGCATACGTTCCGGGAATTGTTCCCTTTACCTATGTCACTTATACCCGCATTCATTTGCAATCCCAAGAAAAATATTAAGATACACCTCACAAATGAAAAATTATATAAGTTATAAAAATTTGTATAATTCGTATTGACATCTCAATAAAAATGTGATATGATAAAAAAAATGAAGCAGAGTAGTTAACCGAGCGTAAAGTGCCTTTCAGACGGGGAGTTGCTGAAGGGACGAAAAAATGTGATTTTTTGCGGTTCGGTTATCGCATCCCGCTGCTACATACTGGATTATAGTATATATTTTTTGTCCTCTATGTGGTAAACCATGATGAGGACTTTTTTATTGCCATTATCATTCTGCAACCGGTTCCCCGTACGGCTTCGACAAAAAAAGGAGTCTATGGAATTATGAATTATCAACAATCACGGAAATATCTACAGTTGGTCTCTGCGGGGGGCAGTGTCTATGGACTGGAACGAATGCAGCATCTTTTGCATCTATTGGGTGATCCTCAAGATGCCCTTCATTTTATACATATTGCCGGCACGAATGGAAAAGGTTCGGTTCAGGCATTTTTATTTAGCATTCTATCTAAATCCGGATATCGTGTCGGATGCTACCACTCTCCTGCTGTATTCCGCTACCGAGATATTATCCAAATCAATGGTGCCCCCATTCCAAAAGATGTGTTTGCTAAATATATGACACAGATTGCAAATGCATCGCAGCAATGCAAAAACCATAAACAACAGTTGCCTACTGCATTTGAAATGGAAACAGCCTTGGCATTTCTTTACTTTCAAGCAGAACACTGTGATATTGTTCTATTAGAAACCGGTCTAGGGGGAACAATGGACGCTACAAATATTGTCACAACTACCGCTTTGGAAATTATTACCCCTATCAGCATGGATCATATGGCTTTTCTAGGCAATACGTTAACGGATATTGCTACACAAAAAGCGGGCATAATAAAACCAAATACAATCGTGGTTTCTGCTCAGCAGCCCGAAGAAGTACAAATGGTACTGCAAAAAAAATGTACTGAACAGCACTGCAGTTTACATTTCGTAAACGAAGACAACATTACTGACATAGAAGCAGATATGGTAAAACAATCTTTTTCTTATAAATCATGGAAACGTATTACCATAACACTTGCCGGAAGATATCAGATTTCCAATGCATCCCTTGCACTAGAAGCAATAGAAGCTCTTCGAAAACTTCACTTTATAATTCCAAACAAAGCCATTTATTCTGGAATGGCCGAAGCCACATGGCATGGAAGATTTACCATATGCCAAACCAATCCACTCCTCATTCTGGACGGTGCTCACAATCCTGGAGCAGCGACAGCACTGCGCCATGCACTGCAGCAATACTGCAAAGGAAAAAAGCTATATTTTATTATGGGAATGTTTCGAGATAAGGACTATGAAACGGTAATCAAGATTACAGCACCATTGGCGCACCACATTTTTGCAACAGAACCCCCCAACCAAAGTCGAGCGCTTCCGGCAAAAGTATTGTTTGAAGCGATAGCTAAACATAATTCATCTGTTGAAACAGCAAAAAGTATCCAAGATGCCGTAAAAAAATGCCTACAATTAGCAAAGCCAGAAGACAGCATCGTCGTTTTCGGATCACTTTCCATCTTAAAAGATGCCGAAGCAGCTGTACATCAATTTACTGCATACCGGAAGGAAGTGTAATTATGAACAGGATTTATCGGATATGCTGTCATGCAAAATGGTTAAAATATCTACAAAGCATTCAAGAACTGGAAAAAGACCGGATTTTCTGTAAACACAACGCCGCACATTTTATGGATGTTGCTCGTTTGGCATATCTTGAAAATCTAGAACGTCATCTGGGAATAGAAAAAGAATGGATATATGCAGCTGCACTCCTACATGACATCGGCAGACATTTGGAATACACTAAGCAAATCCCACACGATAAAGCAAGTGCCATGCTAGCACCGGAAATTTTGCAGGATTGCGATTTTTCTCCAAAGGAGACAGAGACAATCGTTAATGCAATTCAATTGCACTGCACCGCAAAGACAGCAGACCGCCAAGATCTTGCAGGATTGATTTATAGAGCGGATAAAAAATCAAGAGCGTGTCTCTTTTGTCAGGCAGAACCCTATTGCAACTGGAGCCGACAAAAGAAAAACTGGATCATCCCAGATTAACAAAATAAAAAGGGGAACATCAACATGCAAATCGGAAATCGAAAATTTGATACAGAACACGACTGCTATGTAATGGGAATATTAAATATCACACCAGATTCCTTTTCTGACGGCGGAAAATGGAATGACCTAGAACGTGCGAAACAGCATACTGCAGATATGATCTCTCAAGGAGCCGCCATTATCGACGTCGGAGGAGAATCCACTCGACCTGGTCATCAACCAATTACAGTACAGGAAGAAATCGAACGAATCGTACCTATCATTACCATGATAAAACAATGTTTTAATATTCCCGTTTCAATTGATACTTACAAAAGTGCCGTAGCTAAAGCAGCTCTAGAAGCCGGTGCAGACCTTGTCAATGACATCTGGGGATTACGGTACGACCCCAATATGGCACCGTTAATTGCAAAATATCAAGTATCTTGTTGTCTGATGCACAATCGAAATAAACCAGACTATCATAATTTTCTCTCTGAAGTATGCGAAGATCTTAAAACATCTGTATCTATTGCAAAAGCTGCTGGCATTTCTGATGCACAGATTATACTGGATCCTGGGGTCGGTTTTGGGAAAACATATATACAAAATTTAACAATATTGCATCATTTAGAAAAATTAAACGAACTAGGATATCCTGTTTTACTGGCAGCTTCTCGAAAATCCGTTATTGGTTTATCACTTGATCTTCCAGCAGAAGAACGCCTGGAAGGTACACTAGCGACTACTGTTCTTGGCGTTTTACACGGTGCCGCCTTTGTCAGAGTACACGATGTTGCACCGAATCTTCGTGCCATTCGTATGACACAGGCAATTTTACAGGAGGAAAAACCACATGGACTTACTGCCTTTTGATGAAATTCACATTGATGCATTAGAGATTTTTGCCAATCATGGGGTATTTGCGGAAGAAACAACACTTGGTCAAAAATTTCTACTTTCAATCACTTTGTATACTAATACCAGCAAAGCTGGTATTTCTGACGATCTTACCTTTTCCACAGATTATGGAGATGTAGCACACTTTGCATCTACATTTACAAAACAACACCCTCGAAAACTAATTGAAGCCGCCGCTGAAGATCTGGCATGTGCAATCTTGAAAAAATATCCGCTTCTTGCCGGCATTCGCATACAGCTTGAAAAGCCATGGGCTCCCATTGGACTGCCTCTACAAAGCGTTTCTGTCACGATTTCTAGATTTTGGCACACCGCCTATTTAGGAATCGGTTCCAATATGGGCAATAAAAAACAATATTTAGATATGGCCATACAACAATTAAATGAAGATGAAAAATGTCATGTTGAAAAAGTATCTTCCTATCTGGAAACCAAACCTTATGGCGGCGTCAAACAGGAAGATTTTCTAAATGCTTGTCTATGCATCAAGACGCTTTACCTACCTATGGAGCTTCTAAATGTATTACACCATATTGAGGAAAATGCCCATAGAGAACGTATTGTACACTGGGGGCCACGCACCTTAGATCTAGATATTCTTCTCTATGACAATCTTGTCATGGAAAGAGAAGAATTAATACTACCACATGCAGATATGCTACAGAGAGAGTTTGTATTACGTCCTCTTGCTGAAATCGCTCCTTTTAAACGACATCCAATTGCCAAAAAAACAATTCAACAGCTGCTGCAGGAACTGCTGGAAAAGAAACAATAATGAGTAACAAATGGAAAGAATTCGACGTATTGACATATTATAACATATTATAAACAGATTTCAATTTGTGTTAAATTATATAAAATACGCCGCAAATTCAAGAATAAATTGATCAAATAGCTTACAGCATATTTATAAGCAAACGCTGGTTGTTGTTTCTAAAACCACCTACAAACCTTTCAAACTCAATTTATTATGAACAAATCATTTTTCTACTTGAGGTATTCTAATTTCAGCTTACAAATTATGTACATTGGTTTAAAAATTATCGCATTATGGCTCTTTTAGTTTTTTCTCTTCTTTAATTTTCTTCAGCTGATTAATTTTCATTCTGTTTTGGAATGAAAATTATATCTAAAATTTATAAAAATCTAATTTACTCTACATTTTTTCTTCGAAAGAAGGACAGAATTCAGACATCGGGCATCCTACACACTGCGGTTTTCTTGCACGACAAGTATCTCTACCAAACCATACAATTCGATGGCAAAAATCCGATGAACATTCAGGCGGTACCAAAGGCCGAAGGTCACGTTCCACCTGTATTGGATCTTTACTGTTTGTCAGTCCCAAACGTCCTGTAATTCGGATAAAATGTGTATCTGCCACAATTGCAGGCTTTCCGTAAACATCTCCTAAAATAAGATTGGCAGTTTTTCTCCCAACGCCGGACAATGTAAGAAGATCTTCCATGGTATCAGGCACTTTGCCATCATATTTTTCTAGCAATTGTCCTGCCATTTCCTTTATGCTTTTGGCCTTCATATGATAAAAACCACACGGTCGAACAATTTCTTCCAGATCTGCAATTTTTGCCTGCGCTAGTGCCTCTAGTGTTGGATATGTTTTAAACAGTTTTGGAGTGACCTGATTGACCCGGGCATCAGTACACTGTGCAGACAAACGCACAGCTACGAGAAGTTCATATGGTTTTTCATATTGCAGCGCACAAGTTGCCTCCGGATAGATATGCTCCAGTGTTTCACAAGCAAGAAGTGCACGTTCTCTTTTGGTCATCTTCAATTCATTCCTTTCTTTAAAAATATGTTTATAATTCTACCATTTTGTCATAATTTAATATTTTTTATATCATTTCATTTCGACATGAAGCGATATACTCACTTCTCAGCATCGAATAATACAATCTTCCTACATATCCACCATTCATATAAAAATAATCACGAAGCGTCCCTTCATATGTAAATCCACACTTTTCAATAACACGTTTCGATGGTTTGTTAATGGTCTTTGTACAAATCTGCACCTTATGCAGATTGATTTTCTCAAATCCATATGCACTCACCGCTTTCGTTGCCTCAGTCGCAAAGCCTTTACATTGAAAATCAGATCCTATACAATATTCAATTTCAGCAAAGTGATTTTTACTGTCCACCAAAAAATACGCAATTTGTCCAATACACTCACCTAAATGTTTTTCAATAATTGCCCAACGATAATAATCGTTTTTATCATATGAACCAATATATTGTTCCAGCAGTTCTCTTACCTCATCTTTTGTAGAATATACTGGTTCTGAATACATAAATTGTATGTTTTTATCGGCAACCCAGTATTTTAACATTGCATCATCATCCGTATATTCGAATGGACGAAGCAACAATCTCTTCGTATCTATTGCATTTGTACCAACATGTGTAATCATTTCGTTCCTCCATTATTTCAATTTTTCATCCCGGTCATATAACCCGACTATTATATCCACCATTCTTTAAAAAGTTTGATCTAAGGCTCTGTAACGAATTCAAAATTATCATTCAAATGGTTTGTTGAATGATCCAATTTCGATTAAATTCCCCTCTGAATCTGCATTACAGCAGGTTCTTTGAGTCCAAGGTTCAGTTACAAGTTCCAGTATCAGAGCTGCACCATGATTGACTGTGTCATAATATACTTTATCCGCTTCTGCAAATGGTTCCACATACAATGCTATTTCTATATGCCCGTAATTTCTCCTACATATTCATACTTTCTACTTGTCATTTTTTCTCCTATAAAGCAACCATCTTTTATTCTGCACAGCGCAAAATAAATCCTATCTCCATTATACCACATCATACCCCCAAATGCAACAAACAAGCAGACC
>CASEVP010000032.1 GCA_949291345.1 uncultured Ruminococcus sp. | reverse complement strand
GATAGCTATGCCCTTTTGCAGAAAAACAAAATAAATATCGTCATATATGCCTCTGAAATCGGCTCTTTTGCGTGATTTTGGAGGCTGTTGTTTTTGCAACACTATTAGAGCTTGTTTTTTATGGTTATTAGAGGTGACCTTTATATATTTTGGTGAAAAGAGCAGATGACTTGTTTTTTATAGTTAGAAAAAGAAGAATGATTAATCTGTTTGTTACTTAAAAAAGAAGACTTGACAAGAATTACGGAAAAAAACCTTTGTTCCAGAAAAAATGCTATTGACGAACATAGAGTTTTATTATATAATGAACATAGAAACGTGTGCTTTACAGAGAAAATGGGACAACATTTTTTGAATAGTATGCGAAAATCGGTGAGAGGGGCGAGGCATATAAAAAATATTCAAATTTCTGCCTCTATACTGAGTGCGGATATGTCTAACTTATCCGCTGTGACAGAAGGCTTGGAGCGTGCCGGACTAGACATGCTGCATTTTGATGTCATGGATGGACAATTTGTACCGAATATTTCATTTGGTATACCAATACTGGAGGCGGTCGATCATTGTACTAATATGTTTCTGGATGTGCATCTGATGATTCAGAATCCCATACAATATATATCGCAGTTTGCCAAAGCTGGTGCAGATTTGATTACTTTTCATGTGGAAAGTAATGGAGATCCTGCCAAAATCATTGATGAAATTCATCATGAGGGTGTGCAAGCAGGTATTGTGTTGCGTCCGGGTACACCATGGGAAGTAGTGAAGCCTTTTTTAAAAGATGTTGAAGTTGTATTAGTAATGACCGTAGAACCCGGATTTGGTGGACAGTCTTTTTTATGGGATATGGTAGAAAAGGTGGAACAGCTGCATGCATTTTTAACCGCCAATCGGTTGCCATGTCGTATCGAAGTGGATGGTGGAATTAATGCAGAAACAGCGCCTTGTATCATGCGTGCTGGTGCGGAAATTCTGGTAATCGGCAGCTATTTATTTCGTCAGGCGGATCCAAAGGCGGCGATGCAATGGATTCGAGAAAAGGCTGCATGTATGGAAGAAAGTACCATACGGTAAAAATCTGGTTCGTATGTGCATCTGATATAATAAACCGTATTTTGTGAGATGCAAAAATAGCTGCGTTGATAATTAAATTGAAAATCTTTGCATATAGATCTGTACAAAGATCTTTGGAGGGAAACAGAATGCAGCCCAGAAAGCAACCAAAAATACATAAATATTCAAAACGGAAGAAAAAGTGCATCAAAAGTCCTATACGCACTTTTTTATCAATCGTTTTTACATTTGCCATTGCCGGTGCAGTCGGTGTCGTGGGTTACAGTATTGCTAAGCCTTTACTGCAATTTGAGGAAACAAAGCAGGAGCAGCACCAGACGGTACAGGAATCGACCAAATTATCGGCAACAGTAACCGTTCAAGAACATACAACGGTGCAGCCCGTTGAAGAAGAGACAACAAAACAAGCGATTGCGGCAGGGCAAACAGGTGTAGTGTTGACGGAAAACGATATGGCAGATGAAAAGACATTTGCACATGCTGTCATGCGTGCCCGTGAGCAGCAACCATATGCAAAAGTGCTGGTGATACCGTTGAAAGGAAAGGGTGGAACGGTATTATATCAGACTAAAGTTGCGTTGGCAAAAGCATGCGGTGCGGTGCAAGGTACCATGCCTTTGTCGAAAATTGTAGAAATTGCTAAAGCAGAAGGCTTTATTTCGGTTGGCAGCATTAGTTTGTTAGATGATAATTTGTTGCCTAATGCGGTTCCAGAAGCAGGTTTTTTAGTAAGCGATGGCAGTCGCTGGCTTGACAACAGTAAGGAAAACGGGGGCAAAGCGTGGGTCAGTCCATATAGTGATGTGACAAGGCAGTATCTTACGGAATTAATTGAAGAAATTACAGCGGCAGATGTGGCGCAAATCTGGTGTGCGGATGTGAAGTTTCCTGCTTTTCGCAGTTCAGATTTGCTCTATATCGGAGAAATTGTGCAGAGCGACAGTCGGAATACGGCGTTGATAGAATTGATAAATGCAATGACAGATGCGGCGGGAACAATACCGGTTTATTTACAGGTAGAGTCAGACAGACTGATTGATGGGACAGAGGAAGCTTTTGTGCCAGAACAGCTAGATGTCAGTGGTATTGTGCTACATTGCGGCGAAACATTAGAACATGCACAGGAAGTGCTGCAAATCCTTGATGAAAAACAGTTTCATTCGTCGATGTGGGTGGTTGCAAATCAATCTATGTTGTCTGAAATAATGGAAATACAAAAGCAGTGCTCATCTGAGATTTCAATTCTGGGATATGCCGTTTATGAGTAAAAGAATGCTGCTCTTTTTAAATTGAATAATGAAAGTATAGTGTTTTTAAAGGGAAAATCATAAATTGTATGTTAGTGCATTATCATGCAGGATGTGACAAAATACAAGGAGAGAACGGTATGGCAAAAAAATTTACAATAACATTAAAGGAAATTATTGATGAATTTCACTTAGAGACAATTTATATGCCTAAGGAACCTGCTGAGATTTTGATCGATGAAAATGACGTAACACGTCCGGGTCTTCAATTAATGGGCTTTTATGAGTATTTTAACCCGGAAAGAATGCAGATCATTGGTAAAATGGAATTTGCATATCTTTCTACTATTGATGAGGAAACGAGAACACAGCGGTTGGATGCGCTAATGTCTCGGCATATTCCGGCATTGATCATTGCCAGAGAACTGCCGTATTTTTCAGAAATGTTGGATCTAGCAGAAAAATATGAGGTTCCGTTACTACGCAGCAAAGAGAGTACGTCGAATTTTATTTCAGGTTTAATTGCTTTTTTGAATTTAAATCTCGCACCAAGAATTACACGACATGGGGTATTAATTGAAATATATGGTGAAGGTGTTTTCATAACGGGTGAGAGCGGCGTAGGTAAGAGTGAGACTGCTATAGAATTGGTAAAACGTGGTCATCGCTTAGTTGCGGATGATGCAGTGGAAATTCGAAAGGTTTCTAACATCAGTTTGGTTGGCAGTTCTCCGGATAACATACGTCATTTTCTGGAGCTTCGTGGCATTGGTATTATTAATGCACGAAGACTGTTTGGTATTGGTGCAGTAAAAAATACAGAAAAAATCGAATTGATTGTAGAGATGGAGCAGTGGAATCCAGAAAAAATATATGATAGAATGGGCGTTGATACACAGTTTGCCACGATTCTAGGCGTGAAGGTGCCGATGCTGACAATTCCGGTAAAGCCTGGTCGTAACCTTGCAGTGATTTTAGAAGTTGCGGCAATGAATAATCGTCAAAAAAAGATGGGATATAATGCTGCTACGGAACTTTTGGATCAATTGGGTTTGGATATGGAAGCCAAGGAAGTTGTAAAGGATTATGATGCATTTTAATAATGCATGATTGGATTCTGCGGACATGCGGAAGAAGATTAAGACTGATTTGGAGACTTGGAGACGGGAATTATGAATGAATGGCACGAACTTGCTGCAATTTGCAGGACATGTGATTGCAGTGTGCAGTATGATGAACCGCTGCGAAATCATACAACATTTCGAATCGGCGGTAATTGTGCAGTGTTTGTTAATATAAATGCAGTGCAAACACTGCAGCAAGTGTTGAAGCTATGCAGGGAACGGCAGTACCCTTATGCTGTACTGGGAAATGGCAGCAATGTGTTGGCAGCAGATACTGGATTCCCCGGTGTCATACTGCATTTGGGAAACAATTTTTCTAAGGTGAAAGTGGATGGTACCAAATTGCATTGTCAGTCCGGCGCAACCCTCGGCAGAATTGGAAAGATTGCTTTGGAGGAATCACTTTCGGGGATGGAATGTCTGGCGGGAATTCCTGGTACCGTCGGTGGCGCACTGTATATGAATGCCGGTGCATATGGTGTGGAGATTGCAGACATCATAGTGTCAGCGACTTGTGTACGTTCAGATGGTACAGTGTATGAGATTGCCAGAAAGGATATGGAACTTGGATACCGCAAAAGCATTTTCCTGGGAAATGACGATGTCATTGCTGAAGTGACATTGGAACTGCGAAATGGAAAGTATGCGGAAATTAAGGCGGAAATGAACACATTGCTGGGGCGCAGACGTGCCAAGCAGCCTTTAGAATTGCCCAGTGCTGGCAGTACCTTCAAACGACCGATGGGAAATTATGCTTCGTTTTTGATTGATCAGTGCGGATTAAAGGGCGCAAGTGTCGGAGATGCACAGGTGAGTCGGAAACATGCGGGGTTTGTGGTGAATACTGGTAAGGCAACATGCCGGGATGTGTTGGAACTTTGTAATTATGTGAAACAGACTGTGTATGAAAAAACCGGTTATGCATTGGAACTAGAACCGGTTATTTTGGGAAAACCTTAATTAACAGGAATGGGAGAAAGAAAAGTGATATTCAGCATTGCATAGAGGTTGTGTGAAATAATTTGCAGATTTTTCAGCATTTTTGGACGGTATTGCTTTAGTGCAATGAAGATGTGCATCACTTGAGAAAAGGGAGTGGATGAGATGCAGGAAGATACAAAAATGCATGTAGTTGTGGTAACTGGAATGTCTGGATCCGGAAAATCGGTGGTAATGGACGTTTTGGAAGATATCGGGTATTACTGCATTGATAATTTGCCGCCGCAGTTGATGGGGAAATTTGTCGATATTTGTAAAGAGTCAGAAAACCATTTGCAAAAGTTGGCGATTGCTGCGGATCTGCGCTCTGGAGATATGTTTACAGATGCATACCGTGTGCTTTTGGATATGGAACGGCAGGAAGAATTAGATATCAAAATTGTCTATATAGAAGCTGAAGATGAGGTAATCATCAAACGGTATAAAGAGACTAGACGAAAGCATCCACTTGATGAAAAATTTGGCGGTTGTCTGCATAATGCAATAGCTTATGAACGTGAACAGCTTTTACGTGTGAAAGGCATTGCGGATTATTATATTGAGACTTCTTATTTTTCAGCCTCTCAGCTCAAAGAACAGATACGAGAGATTTTTTTGGATAACACCTCGGACTCTTTGTCAATCAAGGTGACTTCTTTTGGATTTAAGTATGGCGTTTCAACAGAATCTGATCTGGTATTTGATGTACGTTGTTTGCCGAATCCATATTATATTGAAGAACTGCGGTCGCATACTGGATGTGAAAAGTGTGTGCAAGAATATGTGATGTCGTTTGAACAGTCTAAAATATTATTGGAAAAGATCAAGGATTTACTTGATTTTCTGATTCCACTCTACGTGCAGGAAGGTAAAAGCAGTTTGGTAATTGCATTCGGTTGTACAGGAGGCAAGCACCGCTCAATTACGTTTACGGAACTTATGGCTGATTATTTAATTTCCAAAGGGATGCATGTTGTAAAACAGCACCGGGATATTGGAAAGGATCGTCCATAATAGAACGGAGGATATGCATGTCATTTTCCAATGAGGTGCGAGAAGAGATCGCCAAGGGAATGATTGACAGAGACAGACAATTTGCCTGTTTGTACGGTATATTGCTGTATTCTCGGATTTTTACGAAGGAACAAATTATTTTGCAAAGTGAGAGCCCGGTTTTCGCAAAATTGATGCCGATGCTGTTTCGAGCTGTATTTCGGACAGAACTACATCCTGATGTACGAACGGTTTCCCGTGGAGGAGATCAGTATATGGTGAGCTACACGATATCCGATCCGAGTCAGGTGGAACGGATTTGTCAAACATATCACATTCATCCGGAAAGAAGAGAAATACGGCTTTCAAATTTGGTAAATAACAGTCTTAGTGCGTTTCTGGCGGGGGTCTTTTTTGGATGCGGAAGTATGATAAACCCAAATAAAGAATATCATTTGGAATTCAATACGCCGTCACAACTCCTGTGTTCAGATTTAAAAAAACTTTTGGTTGGTATTGGCGTAAACGGTAAAAGTATTCTGCGAAAAAATATGTATGTTTTGTATGTGAAAGATAGTGAACACATTGAGGATACGCTCACATATATGGGGGCACAACAATGCACGATTACTTTAATGAACATTAAAATTCGTAAGGATATGCGTAACAAGGCAAATCGAGTGCGTAACTGCGATGAGGCAAATATTAATAAAGTGGTTAATGCTGCGATGAGACAGACAGAGGATATCCAATGGATCGTAAAATGCGGTAAGTTGGAAACATTGTCGCCCGAATTGCGGGAATTAGCGCAGTTGCGATTGGAAAATCCGGAACTTAGTTTGAAGGAATTGGGAGAATTATTGTCAGTGCCTATAGGCAGATCAGGTGTTAATCATAGATTTCAGAAGATTGCATCAATAGCAAAGGAGCTGAAAAGAAGTGCAGCACATAGCGAGTGAGGATTTTGTGCATCTGCATGTACATAGCGAATACAGTTTATTGGATGGTGCATGTCGCATTTTGCAGTTGATAGAACAAGTGAAAAAGCTGGGACAAACGGCAGTCGCTTTAACGGATCACGGTGTGATGTATGGCGTCATGCCGTTTTATCATGCAGCAAATGCGGCTGGAATACAGCCAATAATTGGTTGTGAGGTCTATGTCGCCCAGCGAACAAGGCATGATCGGGAGCATCAACTAGATGGGAAAAGCTATCATTTGGTATTGCTTTGCGAGAATTTACAGGGTTATCAGAATCTTGTAAAGCTGGTGTCTTATGCAAGTATAGAAGGATTTTATCGGAAACCTCGGGTCGACTGGGAATTATTACAGAAATATCATACAGGCTTGATTTGTTTATCGGGTTGTCTTGCAGGAGAGATTCCCCGTCTTTTGTTGGAAGGAGAATATGAAAAAGCAAAAGAAACTGCGCTGCGATATGCCCAGCTTTTCGGACCGGAGCATTACTTTTTGGAAATACAGAATCATGGTATAAAAGCGGAACAACAGAGTATGTTGCAGCTGGTGCGGCTATCTCATGAGACAGGAATCCCACTTGTTGCAACAAATGATGCGCATTATATTAGACGGGAAGATGCTCAAATGCAGGATGTTTTGCTTTGTATTCAGACAGGGAAAACTGTGGGAGATACGGATGGATTACGTTTTGAAACACAGGAATTTTATGTGAAGTCCACGGAAGAAATGATGACATTGTTTTCAGCTATACCAGAAGCAGTAACAAATACAAAGAAAATTGCCAGAAAATGCAGAGTGAGATTCGAAACTGAAAAAAAATATCTTCCGCAATTTAAGACAGATAGCATCATGGATATACCCGCATATTTTAAACAACTTTGTCAGGAAGGAATGCACCGACATTATGGAGAGACACCAGGTGTGGAAGTGACAGAAAGATTGGAAAAGGAAATTTCTGTTATTACGAAAATGGGATATGTGGATTATTTTCTAATTGTTTGGGATTATATTCGGTATGCTCGTGAAAATGGAATTCCTGTAGGACCGGGCAGAGGTTCTGGTGCCGGAAGTTTGTGTGCGTATTGCCTGGGGATTACCCAAGTAGATCCGATACGATATCAGCTGTTATTCGAACGATTTTTGAATGAAGAACGTGCCACTATGCCGGATTTTGATATTGATTTCTGCGTTGAGGGACGGCAAAAAGTGAAAGATTATGTGATCTCAAAATATGGAGAAGCATATGTATCGGAGATCATTACATTTGATTTGATGAAGGCAAGAGCGGCGGTACGAGATACAGGAAGAGCTATGGGTGTTTCTTATGCGCTTTGTGATAAGATTGCAAAGATGTTGTCTCCGAATGATACCATTGCTCATGCACTGCAGTCGAAAAACGGCGAAGAACTGAAAAAAATATATGAGACAAATGAAACTGCGAAGAAGCTTTTGCAAATGGCAATGCGGCTTGAGGGTATGCCACGTCATGTATCAACTCATGCGGCGGGCATGTTAATTTCTGCGGTTCCCATTATGAACGTGGTACCACTGCAAAAAAATGAGGATACGATTGTTACACAGTATCCTATGAAAATTTTGGAGAAGATGGGACTGTTAAAGTTTGATTTTCTTGGACTGCGCAATTTGACAATTATGCGCGATTGTGTACAGGCGATTCATAGATACGAACCGACATTTGATCTACAGAAAATTCCTTTAGATGATCCGTCTGTGTTTGCAATGCTTTCTAGAGGTGATACAAACGGCGTGTTTCAACTAGAAAGTGCTGGTATTCGTCGTGTGTTGATGCGTCTGAAACCTAAACGACTTGAAGATTTGACAGCAGTGCTTTCGCTCTATCGTCCTGGACCGATGGATTCTTTGGAAAAATATATTGATAACTATTATCACCCAGAAAAGATACGTTATGCCCATCCGCTTTTGGAACCAATTTTGCAGCCTACATATGGTTGTATTTTGTACCAAGAACAGGTCATGGAAATATGCCGTGTACTGGCGGGATATTCGTATGGGCGTGCAGATGTTGTTTGTCATGCAATGAAGAAAAAAGAACATGCAGCAATGGAGCAGGAACGCCATGTCTTTATCTATGGCAGTGATGGAACAGATGGGGGGAGTGCCTGCTGCGGAGCGGTGGCAAATGGTATTTCCTCGGAAACGGCAAATGCTATTTTTGATGAAATCGCCGGTTTTGCTTCTTATGCTTTTAATAAGTCACATGCTACTTCTTATGCACTGCTTTCCTATCAGACGGCATATTTGAAAACCCATTATTTTGCGGACGATATGGCAGCATTGATGTCGAGTGTAATAGGTGAAACGCAGAAATTGATGGAGTATATTTCATCGTGTCAATCTGCAGGTGTGAAAGTACTTCCACCTCATGTCAATTCTAGTACAGCTGATTTTACAAGACATGGCGATCATATTCGTTTTGGTATGTCAGCAGTGAAAAATCTAGGACGGGGACTGATTGATGCAATGGTGACAGAAAGACAAAAAAACGGAAATTATACCAGTGTTTACGATTTTTGCAGGAGAATGTTGCCTCTCGGATTGAATAAGCAGGCATTGGGAAGTATTGTTGGTTGCGGTGCTTTAGATGGATTAGGAAAAAACCGAAGGCAAATGTGGGAAAATTTGGATAGAATTGTGGCAGAGAGTAAAGACTTTCGGCTTGGTACAATTGATGGGCAGATGGATTTATTCGGTGATAATGCGATAATGGAACCGGAAATACAGTTGCCTTATGTGCCGGAGTATGCAAAAACAGAGCTTTTGCGGCTAGAACATGAAAGTCTAGGATTTTATTTGTCTGGCAGTTTGTTGGATGATGTGACATGGGCAGGAGAACTTTGCCATGTGACAAGTGCTTCGTCTCTTTCAGAAAAGTCAGATGGTACAAGAGTGCTTGTGCTGGTAATCGTACAGCAAGTCAAGCGGCACACAACCAAAAAAGGGGATAACATGTGTTTTGTCACTTGTGAAGACCAAACGGGTTCGATTGATGGTGTGGTATTTCCGGATTTGTATCAAGCGGTACGGCGGCATTTAGAAAAAGATACTGTTGTCTGGATACGGGGAAAAGTTTCTCATAAAGAAAATGCTGTTAGTTTACTTTGTGAAAGCATTTTAACACAAGAAGAAATGGAAAATAATTTTTCCTGTGGGTACCTCTGTATCAAACTGGATTCTGCACAGTCTGCTTTGATGCAAAAGATCGTTGGGGTGATAAAAATGTACCGAGGGGATGTACCGGTTCGTTTGTATTTAACAGACCAGAAAAAAATGCTTTTGTTAAGGGAAAACCGGGTTCGCTTGACAGAAACAGTGTATGATGCACTTCGCAAGATCGTGCCAAAGGCACAAATTGGATTCATTTATAACCGTTGAACCAGATGATAGAAAATGGAGATGAGATGAGAATTGCACGTATTTTCGGAAAAAAATGTGGGATTCCTGTTAATTTTTTCATTAAGCTCTTGACAAGTTTGAAAATATCAGTATAATAAAAAAGGAATGAAATAGTGAGAGTAAAGGCAAATCGCATAGAGCGTAAATAACGGTTGTGGCGTATATTTATGTATGTCTCAAGGAGGTCGTTTGTCTTTGGATCCAATTGGCGAAAAATTTTGTTGCGCACCTGAGATGTAAAAACTTTGTGTGGCGTCGCCTGAGGAAAAAGTACTCAGCTGTTTTAATAATATGCCGTGCGGCAGAATGGAGATTACGTTATGATTAAAACAATTGGCGTTTTGACAAGTGGCGGCGATGCACCAGGTATGAACGCAGCGGTGCGTTCGGTTGTTCGTGCTGCACTAAAAAAAGGAATGACAGTATACGGTGTTAAGCGTGGTTATTGTGGTTTAATTGATGATGACATTGAACAGATGGATGAGATGAGTGTTGCAGGCATTATCAATAAGGGTGGCACAATGCTCTATACTGCAAGGAGTGCGGAATTTCGTACAGAGGAAGGCGTGCTCAAGGCGAAAGAAACTTGTGAACGTCATGGCTTAGAAGGACTTGTTGTGATCGGCGGTGATGGTTCATTCCGTGGTGCTGCAGATTTATCTGCACATGGTATTCCTTGTGTTGGTTTGCCTGGAACCATTGATAACGATATTGCATGTACGGAATATACTATCGGTTACGATACTGCGATGAATACAGCAATGGAACTGATGGATAAGCTATCTGATACCAGTCAATCCCATTATCGCTGCAGCGTGGTTGAAGTTATGGGACGTGGTGCTGGTTATATTGCAGTCAATACTGGTGTAGCTTCTGGTGCATTGGAAATTATTACTAAGGAAATGCCATATGATTTGGATAAAATTGCAAAGAAAATGTTAGAATATAAGAAAAGAGGCAAGCAGAATTTTATCATTGTTGTGGCAGAAAATATCGGTCATGCAGATGAAATTGCAAAGCTGATTCAAGAAAAAACTGGAATTGAATCTCGTTCGACGATTCTTGGACATGTACAGCGTGGTGGTTCTCCGACTGTTCGTGATCGTGTAGTTGCAACTGAAATGGGTTACTATGCGGTTGAGTTACTGGAGCAGGGAATTGGAAATCGAGTTGTGGGTATGCAGAATAACAAGATTGTAGATTTTGATATTCAGGAAGCACTTTCTATGACAAAACCGTATGACGAAAAATTACATCATATTGCAGAAGATATTGCTTTTTGATGATGGAATTGAATGAATAGAAAATGAAAGAGTGCGGACTTGCTGAGGCGTGTCCGCATTTTTCGTTGCATAAAAAATAGGTACAATTGCAATAACAATTGTACCTAAACCTTGAATTTGGTGCCGCAGACCGGACTTGAACCGGTACTCTGTTGCCAGAACGGGATTTTAAGTCCCGAGTGTCTGCCTATTCCACCACTGCGGCATATTTAAAGATTTATTAGAAATTTGAGAAACTGAGGAAACGTAAAATTCCTTGTGTCACGCAAAATTTTAAGCAATAAACAAAGCCTTATAAGCCGAGCAAATTTAAGCCAAGATCTAACGAAAACGATCTACCATCTTAAAAGCATAAATGTTAAAAATTTAACTCTCGCAATGCCCATTCAACTAAATAAACAATGAAATTATCCATTTAAAAAAATTAGTATTTTGCGTTTAATATTATAATACCACATTGATTAAAATTTGTCAAGAGTTTTTTTAATTATTGTGTTGCTACTTGTTCAGTTGTCAACTATCATTGACAACTGAACAATATAGTTTATTTCTTTCATTTAAATCCTATTGACAAATAGGTAAGTTCATGGTATACTAATTATTGTATAATTTGAAAAAAGGCGGTAAGTCCATGGGCATTTTTAGTAGAGTATTTGGCTCATACAGTAAGCGGGAAGTTGCTCGTATTGAGCCGATCAAAGATAAAGTACTGGCACTAGAGGAAGAATACAAGTCACTTTCAGACGCTGAACTGAAAGAAAAAACAGTGGAATTTCGTGATCGGCTGGATTCCGGCGAATCGTTGGAAAGTATGGAAGTTGAGGCTTTGGCAACTGTCAGAGAAGCTGCTGATCGTGTGCTGGGGAAAAGGCCATATCCGGTTCAGCTGATTGGTGCAATTGTTTTGCATCAGGGTCGAATTGCGGAAATGAAGACGGGTGAAGGTAAAACACTTGTTGCATGTGTTGCAGCTTACCTTAACGCACTGCCCGGTAAAGGCGTACATGTTGTTACAGTAAATGATTACCTTGCTAAAACGCAGTCAGATGAAATGGGAAAGGTACTACGTTTTTTGGGATTGACAGTGGGATGCATTTTACATGGATTGACCAATGATCAGCGTCGTCAAGCATATCATTGTGATGTTACATATGGTACCAATAATGAGTTTGGGTTTGATTACCTGCGTGACAACATGGTGATTTATAAGAAAGAAAAAGTACAGAGAGAACACAATTTTGCAATTGTGGATGAAGTGGACTCCATTTTAATTGATGAAGCAAGAACACCACTGATTATTTCTGGTAAAGGGGACAAGTCGACTGCGCTATACGGTGTCGTAGATAAGTTTGCAAAGACATTGACACCAACAACAGTTGTAGAAATGGATGGGAAACAAGATCAGGAAGAAGTCAATGAAAATGCAGATTATATTGTAGATGAAAAAGCAAAGACTGCTACGATTACACGTCGCGGTGTGAAAAAGGCTGAAGAATATTTTGCTGTAGAAAATTTGATGGATTCTGAAAATATGACTCTCTTGCACCATATTAATCAGGCGTTAAAGGCAAACGGTGTAATGCGAAAAGATATTGATTATATTGTAGAAGATGATGAGGTTATCATTATTGATGAATTCACAGGTCGTAAAATGCTTGGACGCCGCTTCAATGATGGCTTGCATCAGGCAATTGAGGCAAAAGAAGGTGTAAAGGTAAAACAGGAATCCAAAACGCTGGCAACCATTACATTTCAGAATTATTTTCGCTTGTATACCAAATTGTCTGGTATGACTGGTACAGCGATGACCGAAGAGGATGAATTTCGTGAGATTTATAAACTGGATGTTATTGAAGTGCCGACAAATCGTCCAGTAATTCGAATTGACCATACAGATTTGATTTATCGTACAGAAAAGGCAAAATATAAGGCAATTATTGAACAAATTGTTGAATGTCATGAAAAGGGGCAGCCGGTATTGGTTGGTACGATTTCCATTGAAAAGTCAGAATTGCTGTCTGCAATGCTGAAGCGTAAGGGTATTCAGCATGAAGTATTGAATGCAAAATATCATGCAAAAGAAGCTGAGATTGTTGCACAGGCAGGCAAACTCGGTGCTGTTACTATTGCAACGAACATGGCAGGACGTGGTACCGATATTATGTTGGGCGGTAATGCGGAATTTTTGGCAAGAGCTGAGATGCGAAAGCGAGATTATCCAGAAGAAATTATTACAGAAGCAATCGGCTATGCGGATACAGATGATGAGGAAGTATTGGCTGCAAGAGAGGTATATCAGGAACTGTATCGAAAATTTGGCGAAGAAGTCAAAGAAAAGGCTGTGGATGTCAAAAAGGCAGGCGGCTTGTACATTTTGGGTACGGAACGTCATGAATCTCGACGTATTGACAACCAGTTGAGAGGGCGATCTGGTCGTCAGGGCGATGAAGGTGAAAGCCGTTTCTTCTTGTCTGTAGAAGATGATTTGATGCGTATATTTGCCGGCGATAGATTAGAAAATATGATGCGTACACTGAATGTGGACGAAGATGTGCCAATTGAAAGCAAGGCTCTGACAAAGATTATTGAATCGTCGCAGAGAAAGGTTGAAGGCAGAAACTTTAACATTCGAAAGAATGTCCTTAATTATGATGATGTTATGAATACACAGCGTGAGATTATCTATAAGCAGCGTGGACAGGTGCTGGATGGAGAAGATATCCATGAAAGCATTTTGAAAATGATAGAAGAACTGATCTCTGGTGTTGTAAGCAATTATATTAATGAAAATGAAACGGATCATAAACAATGGAATCTGGTTGGACTGCGGGATTACTTCTTGGGATGGATCACTGAAGAAGGCGATTTAGAATATGATGATGCGGATCTGGAGGCTTTGACTGTTTCGGATATCACAGAGGCGTTAACTGAAAAGGCGAAAGCGCTATATGCTGCAAAAGAAGAAGAGTACGGTTCGGAAATTGTACGTGAATTGGAACGTGTTGTGCTATTAAAGGTTGTAGATACAAAGTGGATGGCACATATTGATGATATGAACGAATTAAAGAAGGGTATTGGTCTACGTGCATATGGACAGCAGAATCCGGTTGTAGAATATCGTTATGAGGGATTTGAAATGTTTGATGCAATGGTAGAATCCATTCGTGAAGATACTGTTCGGATGTTGTTAACAGTACGAATTCAGAATAATCAAGCACCGCAGCGCGAACAGGTTTCAAAACCGGATGCGCCAAATGCTGGAGAAGGCGACGGTAGCTTTAGTGGAATGCAGCGGCGCAATCCGAATAGAAAACGGTAAATGTAGGATAATCCAAAATAGTTGGATAAGGGGGACATAGCATCGTGCTGTGCTCCCCTTGTTTTGAATGGAGGAAACGCATTGGAAGATACAGGATATGAAATATTTTCTTATTACTATGATGCACTGACAGAAAATGTAGATTATCAAGCACGTGCTCGATATTTTGATCGGTTGATACAAAAAAATTTACAATCTGATGGGAATGTAATGTTGGATCTGGCGTGTGGTACCGGTACAATGACAGAGCAAATGGCAAAACTAGGATATGATATGATTGGTATTGATTATTCTGCTGGAATGCTCAGCCGCGCAATGGAAAAAAAGATTGCCGAAAATCTGCCGATTATATATGTACAGCAGGATATGAGGGAATTGGAATTATATGGAACTGTTGATGCAACCATTTGTACTTTGGATAGTTTGAATCATCTGAGAAACTGGTCAGAAGTAGAAAATGTTATGCAGCGTATTTGGCAAGTGACAGAACCTGGTGGTCTGTTGGTATTTGACATGAATACACTTTATAAACATCAGGTGCTGTTAGGAAACGAAGTATATGTCTATGAGACGGAAGATGTATATTGCGTCTGGGAAAATGTATTGAAGGATGATGATTGTACGGTAGACATTATATTGCAATTGTTTCAGTGCTGTGAGGATGGCAGATATACCAGAACGGAGGAGCATTTGACGGAACGTGCATATTCAGTCGACCAAGTTGCAGATGGATTGAAGCGAGCAGGATTTCAATTGTTAGGGATATATGCGGCTGATACGGAAGAACCGCTGCAGGAAAAAAGTGAAAGAATGGTAGTGGTTGCAAGAAAGGAAAGAGAAGTATGGGAACATTAAAAAGAGCAATTGCCAAAGATGCATCAGTAGTTGCTTGTGCAGTGGATGCAACAGATATTGTGGGCGCAATAGAACAGATTCATGAGACATCTGCTGTGGTTACAGCTGCGCTGGGCAGATTGGCTATTGCTGCAATTATGATTGGATATGGATTGAAAGGTGATGACGATACAGTAACATTGCGTATAAAGGGTGACGGACCTACAGGAATGTTGGTCGCTGTTGCAGATAGTCACGGCAATGTAAAAGCAGATGTCGATTGTCCCGTTGTTGAGTTGCCATTAAATGCAATGGGAAAATTGGATGTGGGTGCTGCGGTAGGAAAGAACGGTACTTTATCTGTGGTAAAAGATCTTGGACTAAAGGAACCCTATGTAGGCGTCGTTCCGCTCGTATCCGGAGAAATTGCGGAAGATGTTGTACAATATTTTGCAACAAGTGAGCAGACACCGACAGTTTGTGGGCTGGGTGTGTTGGTGAATCCAGATTTAACTGTTAGAGCAGCTGGTGGTTTTTTGATTCAGGTATTGCCATTCGCAAGCGATGCCTGCATCGATGCAATTGAAAATAATCTAAAGACGCTGCCCCCAGTAACAACGATGATGACACAGGGAATGACAATCGAACAGATTGCACTGCAACTCCTGAATGGTCTGGAACCAAATCTGCTTGATGAGGCGGAGGTTTCTTATCGCTGTGATTGCAGCAGAGAGAGAACAGAACGTGTCATGAAGGCGATGGGGGATGAAGAACTGCGTAAACTGGCAAATGAGGGGAATCCGGTGGATGTCAGCTGTCATTTCTGCCATAAAACATATACATTTACGCCAGAGGAACTGTTGGCATTATGTGACCAATAACTCATTTTAAAATTCACCTTGCACCAATTCATACTTTCTCGCATAGAATGCAGTAAGATATGGGGAGGTGTTATGGATGAAACCCAAAAAAGGAATTGATGTATCAAAACATCAAGGTGCGATTGACTGGGCAAAAGTCAAAAGTGACGGGATTCAATTTGCAATTTTGCGTGCCGGATATGGTAAGTTTGCATCTCAAAAAGATAGTATGTTTGAAACGAACGATGCGGCATGCCGAAAACTTGGTATTCCTGTCGGTGTATATTGGTATAGCTATGCGGTTTCTATAGCTGATGCAGAGGCAGAAGCAGAAGCCTGCATTCAGGTATTGAAAAAAAGAGAGTATGCACTGGCGGTATGGTATGATATTGAAGATAAAATTCAACTGCAGTTAGACCAGAAAACCATTACGGCAATGGCAGAAGCATTTTGTCGAAAATTGAAAGCCGCAGGTTATGCTGTGGGAATTTACAGTTATAAATCATTTTTGGAAAAATATCTCACAAAGGAAATTCGGAAACAATTTCCTATTTGGGTGGCACATACTGGCGTACAGCAGACCACTTATGAGATGTCATATCAGATTTGGCAGTTTAGTCATACAGGACGTGTAGCTGGCATAACCGGAGATGTGGATCTAAATTATCTGTATGTGGAAACTGACGTGCCAGTGTCTAGTACTGTAGAAGTTTCAAAAGAAAATAGTTCGACAGAAGAAATACAATCTAATCAGCAGCAGACATACGTGGTGCAAAAGGGAGATACTCTGACAGCTATCGCTAAAAAGTTTGGTACTACCGTAAATAAGCTGGCAACGGATAATCAGATTGCAGATCCAAATAAGATATATGTGGGACAAAAATTGCGCATTCTTGGGAAGCAATCCGAATATGAGGTGAAAAAAGGAGATACCTTATCTTCCATCGCATCAAGATTTGGAACAACAGTGAAAGCGTTGGTAGACCAAAATCATATTGAAAATCCAAACCTGATTTATCCAGGACAAAAATTGAAACTGTAAATAACGAAAGAGGGAAGTGAAAAATACTGAGGAAGAAAAAAATGTTGGGATTGCTGTTTATAATGATATTATGGCTGGGATTAATGTGGAAACTCTCCACCGCAGATGGAACGGAAACTTTACGGGACAGTATGCAAATTGCCCGAAAATTGGGGACATGGCTGTATAATGATCCGACAATCGCCCAATTGTCACAATTAAATGTGTTAATACGAAAAATGGCACATGTTTTTTTATATAGTGTATTGGGATTGTTGCTTGGATTATTTTTTCAACTTGTATGCATGCGAAAGTCATTTCGATTTAAGATTGGAATTGCAGCGGTTATTGGAATTGGTATTGCATTTTTGGATGAATTACAGAAAATTCCCATTTCCGGCAGGCACTTTGACTTTGGAGAATCTTTGCTTAATTCAGCAAGTGCCTGTATTGTGATAATATTATATTATGGTACTATTTGGCTGATTGTCAAACATCGTTGGAAAAAATCCAATTTAATTTGAAGAAATACAGGTGTATAATCGGTTTTATGAGCACTGCATGAGAAAAATGCAGTGCTTTTCTTTATGTTATTGTTGGACGATTACTATTTATATTTTGTTATGCTCAAAAAGTTTACAATAAGTGCTTTACTTTTTGATTATAATTTTGTATAATAAGTACAAAGATTCAGGATATTGGGAAGAGTGTTTAGAAATAATTATTTAAAGTATCTATGGAAAGGAGTGAGATGCTGTCAATGGGTATGCAGGAATCGAATACGAAATATATACAAAACGAGTTTATGGAGTCTGAAAGAATACTGCAAACCCCATCCTTGCTGGCACGGGAAGCGCTGTTTTATATACAAGAAATTGGATGGATGCAGTGCAAAAAAATGCACCAAAATCCGAGGGATAGTCTGGATTCTTATTTGCTTGTGCTAGTAAAAGAGGGAATTGGTGTCTTTACGGTTGGAGAAGAAAAGTTTACAGTAAAAAAAGGAGATGTGATTTTTTTAGATTGTCATCAACCGTATTCACATTGCAGCAGTTCAAAAAAACCGTGGAGTATTGCATGGGTACACTGGAATAGCAAGACTATGCCACAGTTGTATGAGGTATTTCGTCATAGAAATAAAACGGTGGTCATAAGCGATGCAGCGGAAGTATTTCAACCATATTATGAGAATCTGGAAGCAATCGTTAAAGACGATGCCCCTGATCATGAACTTTTTGAATCTGAGTGTTTGGTACAAATCATTACACTGCTTTTAACAATTCGTGCGACGGAGCGAGTTAATGTGGGTGGAGATGGCGTACAAAAATGGGAACAGATTCATCAATATTTGGAAAAGCATTTTGCGGAAAAAGTAACATTAGAAGAATTAAGTCAGAAATTCCAAGTGAGCAAGTACTATATGTTGCGTGGGTTCAAAAAAAAATATGGTGCCACAATTATACAGTACATAAATCAATGCAGAATGAACTATGCAAAGGAACTGCTGCGATTTACAGAGAAACAAATTGATGAGATTGCAATATCTTGCGGGATTCATGATTCGAGTTATTTCAATCGAATTTTTCGTGCAACTGAAGGTATTTCAGCTGGTGCGTATCGAAAACAGTGGCGAAATTAACAAAACAGAGGTTGGTAAAACAAAAGGAGCTATTGCACATTGGGTATTGTGCAATAGCTCCTTTAGATTTTCGTCTTCAGTTATTTGCCGAAAGAATTATTTATATGCAAAAACATTACATCAAATATGCTCTTTTACGATTCGGATGGTAAGGTATTGATAAGTCCAATTAAGAATCGCAGCAATGCGGAACTATCATCTGTGCTGATGCTGCCATCATTATTGCAATCGGCATTTAGGGCAGCTTCGTCACTCAAAATAACTTGATCTGACAATGCTTTGTTCAACATAACAGCATCGGTAATATCTACACGTCCGTCTCTGTTGACATCTCCGTAAAAAATATTGCTGATTATATTGCTTGTTGTATTGGTTTCACTTGAAGTGGAGTCATCTGTTGTAACTAATTTTGTAGTTGTTGTTGTCTGTTGTGTAGTAGTGGTGGTTGTTGTTGTAGATTTAGCGGTAGTTGTCGTAGTTTCAATGGAAGAGTTGCCCATTAGATATGCACCTGTTAAGACAATTGATGTTGTTTCCAGTGCATCGCCTGCATTGTCATTTACCCACCAAATCTGTACTTCGCCGTTTGTCATTTCCTTTGCAGCGTCACAGAGAATAGTAATCAATGCTTCATCTGTTACATCCTCTGCTCCATCATCATAAGATACTTCAAATGGTTCTGATAAATCAACCTTAGTTTCCACGCTGTTCCCTGAGCTTGATATTTCCCATTTATAGGAAATCCAGTAATCTGTACCATCATAATTTACAGAAATACCTAGGCATCCGTTTGCATAAGAAACATTGTCTTCAGTATCGAAGATAAGGTTAACTTCATCACCCATTGCCACTCCAAAGGAAACTTCATAATTGCCATTTATGGTGCCAATATCAGCCATAACAACATCTTTATTTGTTGTGGTAACGGAAGTTGTTGTAGTTACATTCGGTGTTGTTGTATCATTTGTATTATCGGTAGAGGCACTTTTTTTGAGGTATGCACCAGTTAGGATTACGTCAGTTGTATCTAATGCTTCTCCTTCGCCGTTGCTTACCCACCAAACTTGTAGTTCACCGCCGGTCTTGGTTTTTGCTTCCTCGCAGATTGCAGCAATTTTAGCTGTGTCTGTTACTTTATCCGTGCCTGCATTGTATGTCACTTCAAATGGTTCAGACATATTGATTAAGGTCTCTACGCCTTCACCAGATTTGGAGATTTCCCATTGGTAAGAAACCCAATAATCTGTGCCATCAACATTGACAGAAATGCCCATGCAACCGTTAGCATAAGAAACATTGTTTTCGGTATTAAAGATGAGATTGACTTCATCACCTATTGCCTGATTAAATTCGATAATATAGTTGCCTTTGGATGCTGTAATTTGTGCCATTACTGCATCATCTTTTGGCGGTGCGGTAACAGAAGTTGTGGTTGGTTTTGCTGTTCTGGAAGTTGCTTTTGTGGTTTCACGACTTTGTGTTGTGCCAGAGGCTTGGAATGCGGCATAAGCTTCCTTGAATTCATCCAGCGTAATTACCAGATCGCTCTGATAAATGGTTTTTAAGGTTTCCGGATTGTTTTTTGTGGAATCCATTAGATGCTCACCATACCATGGCATAAAGTATAACCAATATGCACCTTCAGCAGTCATGTTTTCCACGGATGGGATTGTATCGTTTTCCATCAATGCAATCATTTTTTTGTTGTCGTACATTTTAATTAAGTTATAGAATGTCGAAGAAATTGCACTTTCGTTGGGTTGACCGTTTGCGTTGTATTTATCATAACCGATGATGTCAACAAAATCGTCACCCGGATAAAATAGCTTGGAATCATCATTGTAAGTATAGCTGTTGAATTCCCAAATCAGGTTGTGCAGATCATATTCTTCAGTCAGCAAATCGTATAAATAGCGATATAATTCAACATATGTATCCGCACCGTCTTTTGCCCACCAAAACCATGCGCCGGATCCATCAGCACCGCCATTGCCTTCCGCTTCATGGAATGGTCGGAACAGTAATGGAACATTTGCATCATTGAGCTTTTTTAATTCGGCAGCCAGATTTTCAACAGCCAGTAAGAAGTAGTCGTGTTCCTTTGTGCCTTCAATTAAAACATTATTGGGAGAAAAATCTGTTTTTTCTGAATATGTAGTTTTGGAAAAATCCATTGTTTCCCCTAAATTATATTCGTTCATGCTGACAGGAACATTGATATGCCAGCTTGCCGTAGCGATGCCGCCTTTATTCTGTACCCAGTCGATGATACGGTTGGAAACTCCATCGTCCCATGCGTATAATGGACAAGTGTCGCCAAAGTCAAATCCACGGATGACTGGCAGTTCGCCAGTAGTGTTTTGGATAAAATCAAATTCGTCTTCTCGGGAAACACCATAATATTCCTGCTGCCCAGACAAGACATTTTTTCCGTAGACGGACGAAAGATATTCCATTAGCTTTTGTGCTTCAGGAATGGCTTGTGGGTCAGCACAAGTTTTATCAGAAGCGGTAACTTCAGGCAGAACAGATGGAGAAATTCGAATATAATCAACATTTACCCAACTCCAACTGCATTGTACGCCGATATTGTGATTGCCGGCGGTCAGCCGCATGGTGCCGGCAATGACTTCTGTCCATTCTCCATCATCTGTTTTACTGCAGCTAAATGAGCCGGCGTTTTGATCGTCAACCATTAGATACTCAGTCTTGTTCCCATATGGTGCGGAATAGCCGACAATGATGTCATACATACCCTCTGTTTCGACCGGAACAGTAATGGTTGCCATTTCACCAGTATTTTCAAAGAAAACATAGCTGCCATCGGATGCATTAGCATCATCTTTGACTGTCCCTGTCACAGTTCCACTTTCCAACTCATAACGACTGTCAGCTGCAAAACCCAGAATGTTTCCCATAAGCAGACAGTTTGCTGTAATAATGCCGGATAGAAGGAATGGTACGGTTCGTTTGAAAAAATTTTTCATAATAACGCTCCATTCTGCCGTAAAAAGAAAAAACACGGCTTAAATTTGGTTTGGATTGCAGCTAAACAATATAACATATAAATTAAATTAAAAATTCACATAGCTGCAATTAAACACGTTTAGTATATCATATTTATTGTGTATTGTCAATAGTTTTTTTATATGAAACACGATAAAAATACAATAATACACTGAAATATAAAAAAATTTATTTTATAAAATACTAGTGGATCTTCCAATAAAAAAATTTTACTTAATTATATATAATTAGCTAAAAAATTAAAATTTACTTAAATAAATTAAACAAAGTTGTATCTAATCCACAAGATACCAGATTCTATACATTGTCGTTTTAATAACTGGAGACTTCATCAATAATTAAAATAAATTACATGTGGATGCAGAAGCAAATTGATTTTTCGGAAATGCCGAAGAATATCAGCAAGAATGTTACTTGTAATGTCGGTTTAATGTTATCTATTCGAAAAACTGATATGTAAGCTTGTTAAAGGGGTAAATATGTGTTATACTTGCAATAGGGATTATCAATAAAAAATGGAGGAGGGCTTTGCGTGACGAAGAAAAAAAACAGTTTGGAACATCGCATTTTATTGTGGCTGCAGGAACATTTTCGTAGGAAGTGGCTGACCATTCCCATGCAGATTGCTACGTTTTTAGGAAATGGTGGTATATTGTGGATTACAGCATGTATGCTCATGTTGTGGAAGCCATCAATGCGAAAAGCGTCGTTGACTGCACTTTTGGCACTTTTGTTATCTGTGGTAATTAATAATTTAATTCTTAAAAATATTGTGGGGCGTGCCAGACCTTATGTGCATGTGGAGAATTTGAAACTTTTAATTCGTAAGCCTAGAGATTTTTCTTTTCCGTCAGGACACACGTCAAGTTCTTTTGCAACTGCGACAGTTTTTTTGGCAATGCTGCCATGGTGGATCGGTATACCTTCTTTGCTATTTGCCGTCTTGATTGCTTTTTCTCGATTGTATCTTGGTGCTCACTATCCGTCGGACGTAATATGTGGTGCAATTTTGGGAATTATATTTGGAATCGTTGCCATGGGAAGTGTTTCTCTTTTGATTCGATTTGCATGGCTCCCAGAGAATATGTTGTATTGGCTTGCACCTTCACAAAATCAGAGCGCATTGTAACTGTGTCGGTAAAACAGATTAAGCAAAGGAAGCTAAATGTAAAGAGGAATTCTATGTTACCGATTTATAACCAGAAATCTGTTGAAAAAGTAAAAAAACATACAAGTGAGAAGCAGGTTATGTTTTAAAGGAAATAGTACAGTGGCGTATTTGTTACTATTTTTTGTTGATACTTTACTTTATGTTTAATGGAAACGGCGTATGGTTTTATATGCGCTGTATAACAAAAAGGAAGGCAATACCATATCTCAAAATCTCAAGATGTGGTATTGCCTAAAAATATTGTAATTAAAATATCAATTAATCTAAAGTCTCAGTTGTACTAGATATAGTGCTGTTTCAGGAAAGTGTATCCAACTCTTTTTGCCAGAGAGAGATACAGGCATCACTTGGCATGCGCCAATCGCCGCGTGGTGACAGGGTGATACTGCCCACTTTTGGAGCATCGGGCAGGCAACTGCGTTTGAACTGCTGTGAGAAAAAACGCCAGTAGAATTTTTTTAGCCACTTGAGTATGATAGTTTTGTCGTATGTGCCGGCGAAGGCAGACTGTGCTAGACGATAGATTTTATGCGGTGAAAATCCAAATCGTAAGATATAGTACAAGAAAAAGTCATGCAGTGCATAGGGTCCAACAATATCTTCAGTTTTCTGCGCAATAGAACCATCTTCTTTAGGAGGCAATAGTTCTGGACTCACAGGAGTATCTAATACATCCCGGAGCACACTGCTTAAAGCTGTTTCTGTGTGGGAAGCTTCATAAGCAACCAGATATCGTACCAGCGTCTTGGGAATAGAAGCATTCACAGCATACATGCTCATGTGGTCACCATTGTATGTTGCCCATCCTAAAGCCAATTCAGATAAGTCACCAGTACCAATGACAATACCGCTGGTTTGATTGGCAATATCCATCAGCACTTGTGTTCTTTCTCGCGCCTGAGCATTCTCATATGTGACATCATGGATAGATTCATTGTGCCCAATATCTTGAAAGTGCTGCCGTACGCTATTTTGAATGGGAATTTCTCGTAGAGTGGCACCATATGCTTTTGCCAGACGACAGGCGTTTTGGTAGGTTCGATCCGTGGTGCCGAAACATGGCATCGTAACAGCAATTATGCCGGAAGAATTCATGCCACAGATACGAAAGGCGTGTACCATAACAATTAATGCCAGAGTCGAATCCAGACCGCCAGAAAGTCCTACGACAGCGGTTTTACAGTTGATGTGTTTAAGACGTGTGGCAAGACCTGTTGCTTGTAATGTGAGTATCCTTTCACAACGCTTAGAAAGTTCTGTGTTTTTGTTTGGAACAAAGGGAGCAGGATTGATTTGTTTTGTGAGTATTGTTTGCGCTAGCGGCATGGTAAAAGATACTTTTGAAATGTTTTCTGTGGAGAATGTTGCATCGAATGTATTCGATCGCCTGCGTTCTCCTTGCAATTTTTGAACATCAATGACACCGTATAAGATCCCATGGGAGAAAAGCTGTGATTCTGCCACAATAGCACCATTTTCAACGATCAAGTTGTGCCCGGCAAAGACCATATCTTGAGTGGATTCTCCAAATCCTGCGTCTGCATAAGCATAAGCGCATAAGAGACTTCCGGATTTTGCTTGAAGAATGGTACGTCGATAATCTTCTTTACCAATGATTTCATCGCTGCAGGAGAGATTGACGATTAAAGTTGCTCCCATTTGCGCCATTCGAATGGAGGGTGTATCGCCTACCCAAACATCTTCACAAATTTCCACTCCAAATGTAAATTCGGGCAGTTCCATACAGGAAAAAATTTGTTTTGCACCAAAAGGAAATGTCATTTTTTCTTTACCGTTGTAGAGTGTGGCGAAAGAATTTTTCAGTTCTGCGGCATCTTTTCCGGGTGTAAAGTGACGCATTTCGTAAAACTCTCCATAATTCGGCAAATTTTGTTTTGGTACCATCCCCAAAATCTTACCCTGATAACAGACAGCAGCGCAGTTGTATAGGGCATTTTGATAAGCATAGGGGAGTCCAACAATAAGAATAGTCGACAATTGGATTGTTTCTTGTAGAATATGACATAGTGCAGCCTTAGCACCGTTCAGCAGTGTTTCTTGTAAAAAAAGATCACCACAGGTATATCCTGTAATGCACAGTTCTGGAAATACAACTATTTTTGCTCCATTATATGATGCCTCTTTGGCTTGTGCAATAATTTGCATTGTGTTATATTCGCAGTCCGCCACATGCAAAAGTGGTGTAGCGCATGCGATTTTTATTAATCCGTCTTTCATATTTAAAAACTCCTTGTCATTTTTTGAAAGGCACCGTACAAAGTTTTTTAAGATTTTACAATCATCCCTTTTCATTTTTTTGAAATGATTGTTATAGTATATCGTTTAATCAGGCCTACCTAAGGGAAACTGCGCATAAATTTTGGTGCATATTATTTTGTAAAATCTAAATAAGATAATACAAAATGCGTTTTATTAATTATTATTATACTGGAATTATTGGAAAAATGCAAGTGATTTAAAAGAATGATTGTTTTGTAAACACAATGTTTGAAATTAGTTTGATATAAAGTTGGATAAGAAGTTAGATATGTTTGCGGTAGAGAGGCTATGTTAGGTGGTTTGGGAGTTTTGCTATGACAAATGAATCGTCGGAATTTCGCCGCAGACGAGACGATATCCGACGATGAGATGAAAATAAAAAAGTTTTTTAGATCTCAATATAGTTACTGCTGGCATACCCTGTAATGCCCTGGTAGGAAACAACGTCCCATCCGTTTGAACGGCTGAAAACTGTCATTTTGCTACCGTTGGGCATAGAGCCAATGATAGCCCCTTTTGTGGACGGAAAATTACGAATATTTAGTCCGGTTCCGTCTGTGACGACTGTTCCGCGGTATATGGGGCCAGCTTCAATAAGTGGGATTCCAAAATAATCGCAGAGTGACTGGGTAAGAGAGATGGCGATATTTGTGAGGTTGTTTCGTATCCATTCAGCATCCTCTACATTGTCGTGATAGCCAATCTCGCATAATATTGCAGGTGCTTTTGTCTGGGTCACTTCACCGAGTGATGTGGTAGGGCGAGCAACGCATTTGTCTGGAAGTGGATAGATTGTCATGAAATTGTTGGCAGTAATGACCGCCAGTGTTTCACTGTATTTGTCATAAGGGGAATAATAGATATCAATGCCTCGCAATTTTCCGGATAAATTTTCCGGTGCGGCGTTGCTGTGTAGTGCGAGATGCACATCAAATGCGCCTGCATTGGAATCTGCGATTGCACCGGTCACATTTCGTTCTGGATCGTTTCGGACATATGTGATACCACTGGAGCGAAGATATGGCTCCATACGATCTGCAATCAAATTCATATAATATTCTTCATTTCCACCTTCCACATAGGGATTCCATTCTTGTGTGGAAGGGCTTAAAAACACTTTTGGCATATCTGTATGATACCTCTTTTCTATTGAAAATGGGAAAGGCAATACTGCAAAGTATTTATGCGGTGCTGCCCTCTGTTTCCAATCTATGCAGAAAACAAAAAAATGTGTTGCTATATATTAAATGGAAGAAAGCAATACTATAAAATTGCACCGTGCCGTATTAAGGGGGCAACGGTGCATTTTTATAGTATTGTTTGTACAATGAAATGATATTTGATAAAACTATGTGCTTTTCCTATATGGTATTATCAGGAGTAAAAATTGTTTCTATTCGACGAGAAGCGCAATCCGGCGTATATTGCCATCGATTGATATGTTGCTGATCGGGGCGAATAAAATATTGCAGAGGTTCTGGCGACTCTGCCTGTGAAAAAGTATCGATTAAGATAAGTTTCATTTTCATTTTTTCAGGCAAAATGGCTTTGATGTAGACACTCGCATGTTCTCCTGCTTGGACATTTTCGTGTGGTTCTGCTAATCCTGCGAGATTGGGCGTCAATTCAATAAAAATGCCATATGGTTCAACAGATCGTACAATTCCTGCTACAGTCTGCCCCGCTTCAAATTTTTCCGCATTTTCTGCCCATGTTCCCAATAACTCTCTGTGGGTGAGATGTATGCGCCCGGGTTCGGTTCTGCGGACAACAGTGCGTATGGATTGCCCGATATGAAATCTGTCACGTGGATGTGAGATTCGAGAAACGGAAATGGCGTCGATTGGTAGCAGAGATGGTACACCGCATCCGATATCCACGAAAGCACCGAATCGTTCTAAATGCGTGACTACAGCAGGAAGAATGTCTCCCGGTTTGCAATGTGAAAGATAATGTTTCCAACATTCTTCCTGTACAGAACGACGTGATAAAATTGCCAGCGGATCACCGTTTTTGTCAACTTCAATACGCAAAATACGGAAACAAACGGGCTTTCCTGCACGTGCAATCAATGCGATGTCTTTGGTGGAACCGTCTGCAATACCGACAGCGCCTTCTTCACGAGGAATGATGCCACGCATGCAGGGAAGCTGTACAGTAAGATTGTGGTTGCTGTCACAGAGAATTGCTTTAGCCTCTAAAATAGTACCGCTGCGCATAGCACGTTCCATTGCCGAAATGGAATGGAGTGCATCTATGTTTTCTGGGGTATGTAATCGGCTTCCTTCAGGTAAGTATTTGTTCATTTTTAGACCTCCCGGAACTTTGGTGGAAAAGATTCGGAGCCACTGCCAATGGACAATGTTTTTTGTTTCCGGCAGCAGTGTACTCTGCACAACTTGAACAGTGCTATTGTATGAGAAGAATTTGGATTTTATGCAGCAGTGCGTTTAGAAGGTTTGGCTTGTATTTGAATAAATTGTGAAAAACTATAAATTCGCTTAAAAGTGTTTATTAAAGTTACACGGAAATTATAGCTGTAATTTATTGTTTTTACACAAAGACAAAAAAAAGTTGGCCGAAAATATTGCCTTCTTTGCGGAAATAGGGTATAATAAAATGTACTTATGATTCGATAAGAGAAACGAGAAGGAGGAACGAAATGTGGATGTTCGTCCAGGTGATATATTGCGTATGAAAAAACCGCATCCGTGTGGCAGCCAGACGATGTATGTGATACGATCTGGAATGGATTTTAAGTTGCGCTGTACGGGGTGTGGAAGAGAATTCATGGTCCCACGAAATAAGATTGAGAGGCATATTAAACAGGTACTCAGGGAAAAGACTGATGAAATAAATTCAATTTGATCGCAGTGGTTAGAGGATAAGAAGGAAAGGCAGGAAGGACGCAGGATGCTGGAAAAGCTTCAACAAATGGAAGATAACTATCGTATGATGCAGGAAAAGATGATGGATCCTGTCATAATGAGCGATAATGAAAAGTATGCACAGCTGATGAGGGAATATAAGCATATGCAGCCGATCATGGAAAAGTATCAGGCATATCAAAAAGCTGAAGCAGATTATCAGGAAGCGAAGGAGTTGTTGGAGCATGAGAGTGATGCGGAATTGTGTGAGATGGCAAGAGTTGAACTGGAAGACAGCAAAGAACGCATTGAAACGTTTCGGGAAGAATTGAAGCGTTTGTTGTTGCCGAAAGATCCTAATGACGACAAAAATGTGATCATTGAGATACGCGGCGGTGCCGGAGGAGAAGAAGCTTCTTTGTTTGCGGCGTCGTTGTATCGTATGTATACCATGTATGCTGAATCTCGTGGTTGGAAACAAGAAGTTCTTAGTGCCAATGAAACGGAGCTTGGCGGATACAAAGAAATTAGTTTTTCCATAATGGGAGAAGGTGCGTATTCCCGTTTGAAATTTGAAAGTGGAGTGCATCGTGTACAGCGTGTCCCTGAGACAGAGTCACAAGGAAGGATTCATACGTCTACAGTCACGGTGGCTGTTTTGGTAGAAGCGGATGATGTGACAGTAGATATTAATCCTGCTGATTTGCGAATCGATGTTTTCCGTGCCAGCGGTGCAGGCGGACAGCATATTAATAAAACCGAATCTGCAGTGCGGATTACACACTTGCCTACAGGGCTAGTGGTAGAATGTCAGGATGAAAGAAGTCAGTATAAAAACAAAGATAAAGCAATGAAAATTCTGCGTTCTAGATTGTATGAGAAAATGCAGGAAGAACAGAATGCAAAAATTGCCTCTGAGCGAAAGATGCAGGTAGGAACGGGAGATCGTTCAGAGCGAATTCGGACATATAATTTCCCGCAGGGACGGATGACAGACCATCGAATTGGGTTGACATTGTATCGGCTGGAAGATATTATGAACGGAAACTTGGATGAAGTATTTGATGCAATTGCGACGGCAGATGAGCTGGCAAGGTTAGCGGGACAGCAGGAAGAGGCGTAGAAAATCGTGGAAACGAAATTACTTTCTGATAGCGCTGGGGATTTGCTTATTGCGGCAGAACTATTAAAGAATGGCAATGTGGTGGGAATTCCGACAGAAACGGTATATGGTCTGGCTGCTGATGCAAGAGATCCGGACGCAGTGCGTCGTGTGTTTATGGCAAAAGGAAGACCAGCGGATAATCCGCTGATCGTACATATTGCTGAGATATCTCAATTGGAAGAAGTAGCTTCATGGGTACCGGAACTGGCATATATGCTGGCAAAACAGTTTTGGCCGGGGCCGCTGACTCTTATTCTTCCCAAACGGGATGATATTCCGGCAATCACTTCCGGCGGTTTGGATACGGTGGGAATTCGTATGCCGTCTCATCCTGTAGCACGTGCTTTGATTCAGATGGCAGGTGTGCCTTTGGCAGCTCCATCTGCAAATTTGTCCGGATATCCAAGCCCTACTAAGGCGTCACATGTGCTCCGGGATATGCAGGGAAAGATTGCGGCAATTGTAGATGGTGGTTCTTGTGAGGTAGGGGTAGAATCGACTGTAATCAGTATAGAGACGGAAAATAGCGTTCGGATTTTACGACCGGGGTATGTAACAAAGGAAATGCTGGAAGAAATTGTTCCTAATGTTGCATTAGATCCAGCAATCCTGCATCAGCTGCAGGAAGGACAGGCTGTACGATCACCCGGTATGAAATATCGTCATTACTCTCCAAAGGCACACGTTGTGCTGGTAGAGGGAGAGTGGGAAGCGTTTGCAGCAATGGTAGAAGCACAAAACAGTATGGGAAATGCTGTGTATGCGTTGGTGTTTGATGGTGAGGAACATAAGACGACAGTGCCGTGTCTGACATATGGTGCAAATGCACAGGAAGAAGCACAGCAGATTTTTTCAAAATTGCGGGAATTAGATGATATCGGCGCATGTCTGGTCTATGTGCGTGCGCCAAAGCCCGAGGGTGTAGGGCTTGCAGTATACAATCGTTTGATACGTGCGGCAGGATTTGAGGTGATACAGGTATGAACAGTCTTGATGGCGTGATGGTAATAGGACTTACCGGGCAAACGGGTGCCGGAAAAAGTACCGTGTCCCGCATATTCGTTCAAAATGGATTCCGTTTGATCGATGCAGATGCCATATCACGTTTGGTGGTAAAACGGGGCTCTCATTGTCTGGCAGATTTGCGGGAATGCTTTTCTGATGTAATCTTAACGCCGGAAGGGGATTTGGATCGAAAAGCGATGGCAGCTATTGTCTTTTCTGATCGCCATAAACTGGAAATGCTCAACACCATTATGTATCCCTATATTATGGGAGAAATCTTACGTATGATACATCGTTTTTCGCAACAGAACCACAAGTTAATTTTGTTGGATGCTCCTACGTTGTTTGAAAGCAGAGCAGATGATTTTTGTGATTTAATCATATCGGTTGTGGCAAACGCAGAATTGCGGCTGAAGCGGATTATGGATCGTGATCATATTTCGGAATGTGCAGCGATACAACGTATGGAATCACAGCTTCCGGAAACATTTTTTCGGGAACATTCTGATACCGTTTTGGAAAATAACAGCAGTTTTGAAGAACTAGCAGAAGCGGCTGAAGAACTTTCTGCCAAATTGATTCGATATTATGAAACTAAGTACGGTGCTTTTGTATAGGCATCTGTATCCGTAGTGTATGGTATATGTCGTTATAAACAAAAGGGAGGATTTTATCAAATGGATGAGTTGAAAAAATCAGAGGCAAAAAAACAGAAAGAGAGTTTGTTCATGCAGTCCAAGCATACAGCATTGCTTATTTCTGCAGAAGATAAACAAAAGAGTGATGCTTTTGCAAAGAAATATATGGAATTTCTCAATGCTTCTAAAACAGAACGGGAAGCGGTGAAAAATGCAGTAGCACTTTTGGAAGAAAATGGATTTCAGCCATTTGTGCCTGGAATGCAGTTGCAGGCAGGCGATAAAATTTATGTGAATAATCGTGGAAAAGCGATCATTGCCGCAGTTATTGGTACGGAGTTACTCACCAAAGGTGTGCGTTTGTGTGCGGCACATATTGATTCACCTCGTTTGGATATGAAACAGAATCCGCTTTATGAAGAGCATGAATTGGCGCTGTTCAAAACGCATTATTACGGTGGCATCAAGAAATATCAGTGGACTGCAATTCCGCTTTCACTGCATGGTGTTATAGTAAAAGCTGATGGCAACACTGTAGAGGTGAATATCGGGGAAGATGAAGGTGATCCGGTATTTTGTGTGACGGATCTGTTGCCACATCTTGCTCCTGCACAGATGAAACGCCCTGCAAATGAGATTGTTCGCGGGGAGGAACTGAATTTGCTGGTAGGCTCTATGCCATTTAATCAGGATGAAGAAAGTGAGCAGGTCAAACTGCATATCCTGCATATCCTGCATGAAAAATATGGTATTATAGAAACGGATTTTTTGTCTGCTGAACTGGAAGCAGTACCAGCGTTTCCCGTAAAGGAATTGGGATTTGACCGTAGTATGATTGGTGGATATGGGCATGATGATAGAGTCTGTGCATATCCGGCACTACGTGCATTGCTGGATTGTGTGTCACCAGCGCATACTGCGGTAACGATTTTAACGGATAAGGAAGAGACCGGCAGTGATGGCAATACCGGTTTGTGTTCTTCTTATTTGCCTTATTTTCTAGAAGATCTTGCAGATTGCTTTGGCGTGAAAGGACGTCATGTTATGCATGCATCACAGTGTCTTTCAGCAGATGTCAATGCTGCTTTTGATCCTACGTTCCCAGATGTGATGGAACAAAAAAATTGCGCTTATCTCAATCATGGGGTTTGTGTGACAAAGTTTACAGGTGCACGTGGAAAATCCGGTACATCGGACGCTTCTGCAGAATTTGTGGGAACAGTTCGACGTGTATTGGATGAGGGAAATGTTGTATGGCAAACTGGCGAATTGGGAAAGGTAGATGCTGGCGGGGGCGGAACTGTTGCCGCATATATTGCCAATCTGGATATCGATACCATTGATGTAGGAGTACCAGTACTTTCCATGCATGCGCCATTTGAAGTCGTGTCCAAGTTGGATTTATATATGACATATCGTGCATTCTGTGTATTTATAGCATCGTGATTTTATATAGGTGTCGGCAAGGAAAAAACGTTTTCCGCCGACACTTTTTGTTTTCAGTGCAGTATAAAAAGGGTTTTGATAGAAAAAATTGGCTATATAGAAATAGATAGTGCCAATAAAGATCTTTATTATGTTAAGAATTTACAATTGATAAGATGGAGATTCCGAAATTTTATGATTGCTATGGTTATTCTGTTTCATGTTGACAAACGATTTTTTGTATATACATTGTATTCAAATTATGGTGAATTGTCGACTTGACAGAGAAGATCGGTTTATGATAAGATAAAAGAAAGACAATACTAAAAAAGCATATGATGAATAGCTTTTTGTGGTATTGCCTAAAATATTATCTGGTTTTGAGGTGAAAAATATGGTGGTTCCAAATGATCCGATCATGCTTATGAGTTACCTAAACACACAACTGCGGGATAATTTTTCATCATTGCAAGAATTATGTAGAGCAATGGATCTGGAAGAAAAATCAATAAAAGAAAAACTATCTGCAGTAGGATATATATATCATTCCGAACAAAATCAGTTTTTGTCGTGCTGATTGTAGAATGTCTGAACTGCTTGTAGTAGTTTTGCGTTACATTCTTTTAAAGAGCAGCGGGAAAGATTTACCGTGAGATCTGCGTACTTTTCGTATAGTGGGCATCGCTCAGTAAAAAGTTCTTCCAGCGTTGTACATCCACTGTGACATACGACGCCTCGTGTGACCATGTTGCCAATACGCTGTGCCAGTTCATGGATCGGATGGTATAAATAGACAACAATACCGGAGCTTTTGAGGTATTGCATTGCATCGTCATTGTATATAGCACTGCCGCCGGTGGAAATGATCGTTTGGTTTGTGTGAATGGATTGTATGGTTTTGCCCTCCAGAGCGATAAAGCCATTAATGCCTTTTTCTTCAATGAGTTCCATAAGTGTATGGTGATAAGTTTTTATGATTACATCATCTGTATCAATAAAGTGGTAAGATAATTTTTCTGCCAGAGTTTTCCCAAGCGTGCTCTTCCCAGAGCCAGGCATGCCAACTAAAATGATATTTTGCATGATAAGTCGCTCCTTTTTTCAAGAGAAATGACGTATTTATTTTATCATATTGTGTATGAAATTGCAAGTCACACCGAAAAATAAAAAGAAAAAGTATTAGAAAACGAAAGAAATCAAATTCAATTTGTTTATTTTGTGTTTGAAAAGAATGCATAATTATATTCTAAAAATCATTAAAAATGTCACACGCTTCTGTTATAATAAAAACATATTAGAATCATAGAAAATGGTTGTATTATTTGGGCGATGTGGATTGATAAAATGGTTAAATAGGGAGAAACGAAGCATCATGCAAACAGGAGATGAAATAGGATGCGAAATCGGTATTATGAATTTATCAATGTTATGGAAGAGTTATCTGAAAAATTACAAAATGGACAAATTAAACCAGGAGATATAATGCCGACAGATGCAGAGCTTGCCAAAGAAATGGGCATTAGCCGTAAGTGCGCAAGGGATGTAATGGATGTGCTTTATCGAATTGGTGTCATTGAAACGACAAGAGAAAAGGAAAATGTCTTGTCCAGTGATTTTTCCAATGGATTAAATGAATTGCTCCATTTGATGCTGTTGGTCAAACAAATTTCTCCATTTGATGTGTGTGAACTTCGCCGTTCATTGGATTTGACTGCTTATTCACTGGCATATAGACGCCGTGAAGAGCTGGATTTAGAAGAACTAAAAAATTATATGGATATAATTCAATACGGTAATGCACTGCATGCGTTGCAAGCTGATAAAGATTTTCACATGTGGCTGATTGAGGCGTCTGAGAATCGCCTGATGATGATCATAATGCATGCCATATGGCGCATATGCTCCACGCAGATGAATTTGGTACTTTCTGATGGGTTGGAGGCAATGCGCATCAAACAGTCAAGGACACATGAACGGATATATAAAAGTTTTCTTCTTGGTGACCGAGACATGGGAATGAAAGCGATTCAGGAACATTATGATATTGTTGAAAAAGCACTGCAGAATATTTTGCATTTTGGCGAGGTTCCCATTAAAGAATGTCCCGCAACAAATAATTGACATAATAGGTGCAAGAGACAGAAAACAGGAGTGATACGATGTGAATTTATTTTTAATGTTAGCATTTGTATTTTGCATTGGCAGTGTGGTCGGCTGGTGTATTGAAGTAATATTTCGACGTTTTTATTCAGTGCATCATTGGGTAAATCCAGGATTTTTGGTTGGACCGTATTTACCTTTGTATGGATGTAGTTTATGTATATTATACATGCTGTCCAGTCTGGAACCATTTATTCCTATTACATATGCAGGAGTGCGAAAATTGGTGCTGTTTGTGTTTATGGCATTGGCAATAACTGTATTAGAATATGTAGCGGGAATGATTTTTATAAAAGGTATGAAGATTAAGCTTTGGGATTATTCTGAAATGTGGGGAAACATACAGGGGATCATTTGTCCGTTGTTTTCGTTGTTTTGGATGCTGTTAAGTGCAGTATATTATTTTTTTCTGCATCCATATATTGTGACTGCATTGCATTGGCTTTCGGAAAATTTGGTGTTTTCTTTTGGAATTGGTTTTTTTTATGGCATATTTGTGATAGATTTGGCGTATTCTACACGTCTGATGGTAAAAATTCGACAGTTTGCAGAGGAAACACATATTGTTGTTCGTTTGGAAGAACTGCGTGAAGACGTGCATGATCATTTGCAGAATCGTAAAATTTTTCATTTTATTTTTTCTACTCGAGGTGATTTGCCGCTGCGAGAATTGTTGGAAAAATATGTTGTACATCATTTTCCAAAAGAATGGCGTGGCTTTTTGAAAAAAAAGGAAGAAAAAACACAGGAAACATCTGATCAGATATAGATTATTGAGATTGACGTATAGTCTATCCAATAATTTTTGTGAGTTAACAAGACAGAAATTTACTATTAGATTGTTGCATAGTAAAAATAGTATCGTTAATTTTGACAATATAAAAGTTATTTTTTACAAGTAGAAAAAGTTTTGATGAATTTATGCTATAATCATTTTCAGGAAAAGCGGAGCGATTATACATATCTAGATCGAATTGGAAAAAACTGTTGAAATATAGTGTCGAATTAACCTAACGATCTGCATAAATGAATTGGACAATTTCCTGCTATGTATTGGTGCATATCCACAAAAGAATGATGCTTTTATCGTTTTGTGGTATTGTGCCATATTGGTTATGTGTCTGTTGATAATGCCTGTCCGTATTTTGGGGACCGGCATTATTTCATCTGAAAATGTAATGGAGTACATCGTTTTCGCATACCCTGCTTTTAGTATCAGCGCTGTTGTTGCAAAAAGTAGATGGTTTTTCCAAAATAAGCGAGAGGGGGGAGTTATCTGTTGTAAATTCGATGGCATCCTGTTTCTGTCGAGAAAATCGGAATGTTTTTCGATGAAAAATGTACTGGAGTACATTTGAGACACAGCGTCATCACAAAACAAACTGAAGGTGATACAGTAGAGGAACAAGGACGGAGACAGAAAAGACAAACAGGATATTTTCCGTGGTAAGAAAATAAAATGTGCGGAAATATCAAAGGAGGGAAAGCAGGAAAACGAACTTTATAATTTGGAAACCGGTAGAGAAAAAAATAAAATACCGTTTTTAAAAAAGTGTTTTCCGATGCCTGTACGTAGAGGAAATATTTCAAATAGCAGAAAGACCAGTGCAAAATAAATTTCAGGCACTCAGAGGAGGTCTTGTGTTTTTGGTTAATCAATTCATAAAAGATAGCCTATGTGAAATCCATCATGAAGTCATTTAGATGGCTTTATGTATGGCTTATTCCAAATAAAAATATAATTCTCTGAAAACACTTTGCAGTACAGGCGGCATACATGCGGAAAAAGAGAAAAAGCATGGTGCTATTTTTAGTAGAACAGAAAGAAAATAAAAGAAGACAATCAAAACGAGTTGAGACAAATCCTTTTCGAAACGTGTTTTACACTTAGGCTCGTTTCATATTGCAATGTATGCAGACAGATGCTGGATTGGATCAGCAAGAATAATTCGGCTAGTATTTAGAATCGTGAATTTGGGTACATTGCGGTGTGTTCGTTGATGTGGAACGAGCCCAAAGCAAAACTTTGTTTGGTGGAGAATGTGAAAAAAGTACAGGAATCCATCGGTGGCTTTTTGCGTAGGAATAAATGGAAAAGAGTATATAAGCTGCAAACAATTTGGTTTACTGCCCGGACTTTTTTATTATGATATGATCGTAATGAAAAAAAGCATGCACCAATTTCCCTAAAACAGAATATACTGGAATGTATCTGAAAGGAGGCATCATTATGAAAATTGTTGTTGTCAAGAGTCCACGTCTGCTGTCAGGAATATTCCGTATGATATTTAAGATTCGGAAAGAGGAGGAAGCAGTGGAGCAATGATTCCGCACGTGAATTGCACCGTGTAAAAACTATTTTATCAGGTGTACCGTACGGCTTTTCCTAAAGGCATCCTTTGAGGCAATGCATCCATAGGGTAGGGAACCGTTTTATCCATACTGCCAGCGGTTTGGCAGATAGATTGTCATACCATTCAGCATTTTATTTGAGATGGTGAATAATAGATTAATGCAATCTGCTTAACGGATGAAGTTTGTGTTTCTGATTACTATGGGTGCATATTTTTTGTTGCGTGGACATAGAGTGATACCAAAGGAATATCAGTATGATACATTTGTAAAAAAGATGGAAAGAGGTAAGAGTATGGAAGAATATGGATATGCAGAAGAAAAAAAGGAACAGACAGATACATCACAGATGGCGGCGCAAATGCCAGAATCGATGGAACCGGTGCATGTGTATGAAAATATGAAAAATTCAAAAAAAGAACGAGCAGATGATATTGCGTTAACACAGTGTATTTTGTGTGTGGTGTTGATTTTATCCGTGTTTGTAGTGTACTGGCTACAACCAGAATGGTACCAAAATCTAATAGAACAGTATCAGCTCCATCGGGATGCAGCGCCAGTTACATGGATTGATGCATTGCTGCATTCATTGCAGGAGTGGTTACGCCCATGATTCGATTCGATTGGCATGGTATATGCTGTATCGTGGATTTTAGTTTTTTTGTTTTTGCAGCATGTGTGGGACTCCAGTGTGGAAGCCTTTGGTTTTGTTTGCTCTTGTCGGCTTGCTTTTTGCACGAACTAGGGCATTTATTGGCTATGCTGCTGTTTCATCAAAAGATTCGGTCTGTAGCAGTGCGTGGCGTGGGTATTGTGATTACGCCTGTACCGGCATATGACGCTTATTGGAAAGATATTGTAATATGGCTTGCGGGTCCGGCAGCTAATTTTGTCGCTGGGTTGGGGGCATTTCTTTTGGGTGAAAATGCATATGCCATACTGCATTTGGGACTATGCATATTTAATCTTTTTCCTTATGCATCGCTTGACGGCGGTGCTGTTTTTAAATCTATGCTTTTAGCAAGGGGAATGATGCCCCAAACTGTTTTTTTCGTGCTTAGCTGCATTAGTGTTATCTTTACTGGTATTGTAATCGCTTTTCTGACTTTGTACCGAGTATGGAATCCTTCCCTTTGTGTGATGTTGGTGTATCTGTTAGTGTTTCAGTTTGTAAGAGGATTTGACTAAGCAATATTTTCATGCAAAATTTTTTTAGAAAGATGAAATTATGTCCAAAGGAAATAACTTTCTGAAATTTTGTGTATAATTTGTAAGAATACAAGTGTAAAATCTATTTTTAACATAAGATGTGTGTCATGCTGCAAACTGATATAAAATCAATAATGCTTTGTTATAATAATTTGTATTATTTGCTTGAAATGTTGCACAGAATATGTTACAATGAAAAAAAGTCGTTATCATGAAGGGGGCGGAGAAAATGAATATTAGCATGATCGCAAAACTTGCAGGTGTATCCACTGCAACAGTTTCCCGTTATTTGAATCAGGGATATGTGAGTGAGGAAAAACGGCTAAAGATTCGGGAAGTGATTGATCGAACAGGGTATATGCCAAGTTCATCAGCACAGACATTGCGGACAGGACGCAACAATTTGATTGGGGTTATTGTGCCCAAAATTAGTTCTGAACCAGTGGCAAAAATGGTAGATGGCATTACTGAAGTAGTGAATCATTCATCGTATCAGGTTTTATTGGCAAATACAGGAAGTAACACAGAAAAGGAATTGGAATATTTAAAAATGTTTCGCACAAATAATGTAGATGGTGTTATTTTTATTGGAACATTGATGAGCAAGAAACATTTGGCATTAATGAAATCCTATAAAAAACCAATTGTATTGTTGGGGCAGCAGGAGTCCGAGGTGCCTTGCGTCTATTATGATGATTACGATGCAGCGGTGCAGGCAACGGATTGTCTAGTACGATGTGGATGTAATAATATCGCACACCTTTCTGTAACGCTGCGGGACAAGGCTGCGGGTAGAGAACGCCGTAGTGGTTTTATTGATACACTTCAAAAAAACCGTCTTCATATCCGTGAACAGTTGATTGTGGAATGTGGAGGATTTAGCATGGAAGACGGTGCTGTAGCAATGCAGAAACTATTGGATTGCAAAGTGGTATTTGACGGAATATTTTGCGCTACAGATACCATAGCATTTGGTGCAATTGATTGTATGCGTCGTGCAGGGATTCACGTGCCGCAGCAGGTTTGTGTCACTTCTGTGGACAATTGCCAGATGGCATCTTTGTATGATCCTCGTCTCACCTCTGTGGATTTATCCCATCGTACCGGTGGCATAGAGGCTGGTGCAATTTTAATGAATATGATCCACAATGAAACTAAAAATATTCAAAACGCAAAGATGCCGTGCCATCTCTATGAAAGAGAAAGTACAGGCATGGATAGGTGAAATCGATTTCACAATATTTGATCTGTGATTCAAAAAAGCCCCTTTGTTTTTGGCGAAATTCTCCCTTTGTTTTTGAATTAAATTGTGCTATAATGATAATACGAAATTGATTTCATAAAAGTGATTTTAGAAAAAAGGGAGCAAGATAGCAGGTTATTTTTATCCGAAGAAGAGATAAAAGGTAGAACGATAGCAGATGTTCCAACAGGAAGAATTTTGTAAATAGAAGAAAGGGAGAAAGATTATATGAAACAAGTACTTGCAATTGGTGAGGCATTGATTGATTTTATTCCAGGACAGAGGGATTGTTTGCTTAAAGAGGTGGAGCAATTTACTCGAGTATGCGGCGGCGCACCGGCAAATGTGGCGGCAGCGGTTGCGAGACTGGGTGGTCACAGCAAAGTAATCACACAACTCGGAATGGATGCATTTGGCGATTATATTGTTGATATATTGGACAATGCGGGTGTAGATACTTCATGTATCAGCAGAACGGACAAGGCTAATACTGCATTGGCATTTGTTTCACTGAAAGCAGACGGTAATCGGGAATTTTCATTTTATCGAAAGCCTAGTGCGGACATGTTGTTGGAGGCAAAACAACTTAAACCGGAGTGGTTTTCAGATGCTGGAATCTTGCATTATTGCTCAGTTTCATTGGTGGATGCGCCGATACAGGAAGCGCATCGTGTAGCAATTCGTTATGCTGCAAACAATAACGCACTAATAAGTTTTGATCCCAACATCCGCCTTCCGCTCTGGTCAAGCGCAAAGGAATGTCAAACAAGA
>CASEVP010000031.1 GCA_949291345.1 uncultured Ruminococcus sp. | reverse complement strand
CAATACGGATTCATCCATATCTAACAAATCTGCCGGGTCAAATTGATTCTTATCCACAGAGAAGTAGAAGTTTGGTTCGGTCTTTGCTGAAATCGAGACTGTTGTCGCCTCTGCAGAAGTGGTTGTTGTAGTTGTCGTCGTAGTAGTAGTGGTTGTTGTTGTAGTTGTGGTGGTCGTTGTGGTGGTGGTTGTCGTCGTTGTGGTAGTCGTTGTTGTGGTCGTCGTAGTGGTCGTTGTGGTGGTGGTTGTCGTCGTCGTTGTGGTAGTCGTTGTTGTGGTCGTCGTAGTGGTCGTCGTAGTGGTCGTTGTGGTAGTTGTCGTCGTGGTGGTTGTCGTCGTGGTTGGCGTCGTTGTCGGCTCAGTCGTTGTGGTAGTCGTTGTTGTGGTCGGTTCAGTAGTTGTCGTTGTGGTAGTCGTTGTCGTTGTGGTAGTCGTTGTCGTCGTGGTAGTTGTCGTTGTGGTTGTCGTTGTCGTCGTGGTGGTTGTTGTCGTCGTGGTAGTGGTTGTCGTCGTGGTTGTCGTTGTAGATGTGGTTGTTGTGGTGTATGTGAGTCTTGTATAAGTTGCTGTCGTTGTTGTGGTAGTCGTTGTTGTGGTCGGTTCAGTAGTTGTCGTTGTGGTAGTGGTTGTTGTCGTAGAAGCCTCTGTTGTTTCTGTCGTAGTAACTTGTTCTGTCGTAGTGGTCGTCGTTGTTGTGGTGGTTGTTGTCGTCGTGGTTGTCGTGGTCGTTGTCGTTGTAGGGCTAGTAACCTCATATTCTCTCATTATAACATTGATTGAACCATTCTGCACACCAACAGATTCATCAAATATATCCACATTCTCACTATTCAAATACTTAAAACGCTCCAAAGAGACTTCGGTATCAACACTAACACCAACGTCTACACCATCAGGCGCCCACTCCACTGGGAATGCATAATACTCTCTGATTCTATTGCCTTCTTGTTCAGTTTGGAGTTCCAATCCATACTCTGTCGCAATTTGTTCAACCGTTGCAGCATCCGGCACCTCAAATGTCAATCCAATAATCGTAGAAATTGAAGTCGGATCAGTAGCAGAATAAATATTTGTCAATGCGAATCGAATCCAACGATCACTACCATCCGTAACAGTTGACGTACCGTCCTTATATGCTAGCAAATCTTCAATGTTAACCTGAGAAACGTCACCAAAGTATTTGACTACCGACTGTGATCCCGCTGGCAGCAAGAGCATCTGTGCGGTTGCATCCGTCAAATTCAATACACCACTGATGCCGTAACTACTTGCATCAATGCCTTCCTTTGCATAAACTTCAACACCAATTTCTTGTTCTTCTTCCGGCTTAACGTATACTTCCTGGATATCCATGTTAATATCCTTCAGTGATTCATCCCATGGGCCTTGTGTAACAAGTGGTGCAGTTGTTGTCGTTATTACTGTAGTTGTAGCTGTTGTTTCTTCCTGCAAACTATCTGTATATACACGAACGCCTCCGTTATAATATGTCACACCTGTTTCAGAAATATCAATTCCATTTCCCACAGCATTCAGGTAAGACTGGTTCGGTGTCAAATAGGGATTAGATGAAGAATCGTCATAATCTCCTGTGAAATCAATATTCACCAGTTGACGCTCTGCAAAATTAATTGGGAAAAGATAATATTCTCGTCCATCCTCATCAACCTGCAGTTCCAGCCCTTCTTCCTCTGCAACTTCCAGCGCCTTTTTCGAAATTTCAAAATACAATGTTCCCAGTGTACTATCGCCGATTACCTGTGCACCGCTGCTTCCTGCTGCCCATGCATACTTTATCCAACGATCGCTTTCAATGATTGTGGTGTCAACAGATGTATCGTCGGTATCCACACGGTTCAAGGTAAATGCCTCATAACCTTGGATGTTCTTTACATCATTCATCAGCATGGATTCAAACCCACCAGGAATGATTGTCAGAATACGAGCAGTTTCTACTGGGATATCAATGCAGTAAACCATACCCATACTGCTGCCGCCATTCGTGACGTCAATTGTAATGGTAACATCTTTGTTATAATCTTCTGGTTTTTCAATATTAAATTCTCCAATGTCCATGATTACGCCACCGCCCACAGGTACGGTCTGCGTTGTAGTAACATCGGGTTCTGTTGTCGCTTTTTTGGTCGTACTAGTACTGCTTTTTGCTGTTGTATCCTTTGTTTCAGCTAATGTTGTCGTTGTGGCAGAAGTTTTACTATTTGTCGTTGTTGAAGCTTTAGTAGTTGTCACTGTAGTGCTTGCGGTCGTTGCTTTTGTTGTTGCTTTTGTTGTCGCTTTTGTTGTTGTGGTTGTTTTATTGGTGGTTGTTGTAACATTCGATTTCTCAGTGGTTGTCGGCACAGACTCTGTAGTCAGTTCTGTCGTAGTAACTGTTGTCACTGTTGTGGTTTCCGGCAATTTATCATAATACAGTGTCACTTTGATATCGTTAATATACTCTGCCTTTGGCCAGTAAATAGATATCTTCAGTGAATCCTTTACAGTACTCGGAATTTCAAAATCATGGCTAACTATGTGTGTATAGGGAATATCCACATTATATTCATAATCATTCCCCTGCCATACACCTTCATACATAAATCCATAAGATATGGTAGCTTCTGAATCACTCATAGAAGTAGACTCAAAAGTAACATTAACATATTTTGCACCATCTGGATCAATATCTACATATTTATATGTATCGCCGTTTTCTCCCTCTTCTTCCTTAACAGTAACATCCAACACTTCACTTCCCGTTTTGGAAACGGTTGTTGTTGTGCTCGGATCTACATCATAATGCAGCACAACTTTGGTAATTTCTGTTGCATTCACACCTGGGTAAAACAGCATAAACTTAACTGTATCTCCCACATTAGAAGGAATGTTATATTCAGCTGTGCATTTGCCGCCAGACGGAATATCCACATCATTGGATTCATCCTGAATCCAATTTTCTCCATCATATGTACCAAACGCATAACTTGTATTATTATCATTGGAAGTAACTTCAAAATATACCGTTACAGAATCTGCGTCAGACGGGTCAAATTCTACATAATTATATTTTTTCCCATCCGTACCCGTCTCCGTTTCTACGGTAAAATCAATCTCCACATCTTTACCAACCGAAGCTGTTGTGGTAACTGCATCCGTCGTTGCAACTGCATTTGTAGTGGTAACTGAAGTACCATCGTTATAATGCAAAATCACATCGGTAATATTCGCATCATCTGCACCAGGATAAAATAACATGAACTTTACTGTATTCCCCACATTGTCAGGAATAGTATATTCAGCTGTACATTTACCGTTCGATGGGATTTCTACATCGCTGGATTCTTCCTGAATCCAATCGTCTCCATCAAGTGTACCAAATGCATAGCTTGTATTATTATCATTGGAAGTAACTTCAAATTTTACCGTTACGGAATCTGCGCCTGATGGATCAAATTCTACATAATTATATTCAGAGCCATCAATACCGACTTCCGTTTCTACAGTAAAATCAACATTCACATCTTTTCCAGAAGAAGCAACTGTAGTTTCTGCCGTAGTTACACTCTCAGATTCATCGGTTCCTTCAGTTGTAGTTGAAGTAACTTGTGTAGCAACAGGCGTTGTCGGTTCAGTCGTATCGTCTGCTTTTATCAATGTTGCACCAGTAATGGTTGCAATCAATGGCTCTGTTTCCCATGAAAAACTCTGCAACTTTATTTCATAAGTTGAACCTTCTGTAATTGTAATATTATCCTCAAAATCCAGTGTAATTGTAAACTCTGCACCATTTGTAAAAGAAGGTTCATCGACTGTAATATCATTAAAACTTGCTGTTTCACTTCCTACAGAAACATAAACATTTACAGATGTATAATCATTCATGGACACATTTTCTGCTGCTACACCAGTAATACTCACACCAGCATAATCGGCATCTGCTTGACCGTTCAGCAAAACAATCGAATTATCTACGTCATCCAAACTTGGTTTTAATTCCAAATTTAATGCATCCGCATTTGCAATAAATGTCATTACCGGTGTAACCAACGCACTCGTAAATACTGTTGTTGCCATCATGACACCAGCTGTCAATGATGATAGCCATTTCTTTATTCCCATAACCAATCCTTCTTCCTTTCTGTCGTTTTATAAATAATATTTGCGGTTTTATACCACCTTTTGACACAGAAAAACCATATATAGCATTGCTCTATTTTTTATACGTTAATTTGCGCCCCCTCTACCGCTTATTTTTCAGCCTGTTTGGCGTTTATGCCATATTTTGGGCTTCTCCGCACCATACTTCTCCAAAATTAAGTATATATGATTTATACGTTTTTTGCAAGCATTTTTTTCATCTTTCCGATAAATTTATCATCGTAGTAAAAAAAACGCTTTTCTTTTTGTGCATTATATATAGTTTCTTTTGTAATTATGTGAAATTTCAAATCAAAATTTACACCTTATTTTTTTATATATTCTAACAATATACTCATAATTCCTATTTACTCTTTTTCACACAGTATGGATTGGATACAATCATAAGAACCTCAACATCTTCTATAAAAAATCTCCTGCACATTTGTTACATGCAGGAGACTGATAGAGTTGATACCAAACAAAAATAATATCTAAGGCAACACCGCACAACGCACATCTTACAGTTTTGTGCGATATTGCCCTCGTGAAATCTCAAGTTGTCAAATAACAACCCTTTAAACCATTATTTTACAAAAGTCCACTACACACTTTTCTGTGATACCCAATTTTACTACGCATAGAGACATTTGCGACGAAATATGCCACTAATTTTTATTCTTCTGTGATTTGTAAAAGGAATTTTACCAACCATACCATATCGGTAGCCGATGCATCTGCACTTCCACTTTGAATTTCTTGACGCAAAAGCGTAATATCCAAACCGTTCAGAACATTATCCTCATTTTGATCACCACGAACCGGCTCCGGCTGGCTCTGCACATCATCATTTGTCAATATTGCCAAAAGGAATACCATGGAAGAATTCCAATAGATTGCGATTTCATTCGTTGAATAACTCTCCCAATTGTCCAAATACCGCTTAGCAATGGGTTCCTGTACTAACATAACCTTTGCAATATCGTCTTCCAGATTCTGATTAACACCGCCAGCCAGCATTCCCTTCATCGCTTGTCGTTTCGCCATGGATGGACGATGGTGAGGCTGTTCTGGTGATGTGGTGCCATAACCACTAACAAAGCAGTATCCAGTAGGATTTGTGCCCAACAGATAATTCAACTGATCATATGCTGCATTCTGCATTGCTTGATCACCTGTATCGTTCTGCATACCGGCAACAGCCATCAGAAAACCATTATTGGAGATTGTCATATTGCTGCCCCAATTATATTTTGTAATACTGGTTCCGTAAGCGTTTGATTCAGAAATTTTCTGTAAAGAAGAAGCGCTAGTATTCAATTTCCTTTGCAGTGTATTAACAAGCTGCGCTGCCGAATCGGAGCCGGCTAGCTGCTCTTCAGTCAGATTTAGCATTGTCAAATAGCCATATCCACCAATTGTTGACCAGTCGAATGATGCACTAACACTGGATAATTGATTCATGGCATCAATATATTTCTGCTCCCCGGTTGCCTCATACATTTGAGCAGCTGCCCAGAAACGTTCGTCCTCATCCTCATAATCTGCGTAAGTACCAGTGGAAATGTCGCTTGGATTTTCAAATACAAGATTGGGGTTGTTTTCAAGGTATTTCCAAGCCCATTCTGCACAAGCCAAACAATCCTGTGCAAATGTTTCATCATATGCCGCATACATTTCTGATGCCATTGCCATAACCGCTGCAAAATCAGCTGTTGCCAAACTAGACACGGGTGTTACAAGCAATGTTGCCGTTTCAAATTGAGGCATTACATAGCCCGGGAAATCCTTACATGTCACTTTATGGTGTACACCACCAGTTTCTTCGTCCTGCATTTTCTTCATCCATTCCAGTTCGTAACGTACCTCATCCAGCACATCCGGGACACCGTTCCCACTCTCTGGAATGCCAACTGTATCAGTGAATATATCCGGATTATACCGATATGCCCACAGCAAGTCCGCTACAGCTTTGGCACCGGCCGTCACATATCTGCCATAGTCGCCGGCATCATGCCAGCCTCCCGTCACATCCATGCTTTCTCCGGTCTCATAATCAACCGTTTTCTGTGTGTGACATACAGGATGAGAAAATGTCTCATCTTCTACAGCAGTGCCGCAGCGTTGTAAATAGAACATCCGTACCATATCATTGGTCAGATCACTGTAAACGGATTCACCAATGGCAAACGTATCGGACTTTCCGCATGTTTCTGAGTTTATATAATATGTACCTTCCGTTGTGACAGCAGAAAAGTCTGCATACCAATCTGTTTCAGAAGCACTGGAATTGGTTACCGGATTCGAAATCATTCCTGTATAAACTACTTCATTCGTTACTGCATCACAAACAGAAAATGATTCCTCTGCCTCTAGTCCACGACATACTGCCACTTTTTCTACGTCCGGCAGGTAGCCTACCTGATTTAACAAAATTTTCTTTTCCGGTATCTCAAACGCACTATAATCTACATTATCATCATTTACCAGTTTCAATTCTGCATTTGAAATGGTTATCGTGTGCTCTCCCATTTCTGTTCCCGTATCACCACAGTTAAATACCAGTTTGGAGGTCAGATCCGTATCATTTGTCATCTTAAAATCCACCTGATATTCTTGTGTTTCTTCCGTTAAGGAAAGCGACTTGTACATGTAAGATGTGTAATCCCCACCGTTTTCCTGTATCATTACTGCAGCATTACGCGGTACAGTACTGGATATTTCAAAAGTCAGTGTATACTCTCCGTTTTGATACATTGGCACACCATTATAATAAACTTGTACAGAATAATCATAGGTACCTGTATCTGTGATCGTAGTGCTGACCGTCTTATACGCAACATAGGTTGCCGATGCGCTGCTGTCTGCGTACATTTTCCATAAGGTACGATCACTCAGAATATTGGTATTCAATTCTACCCTAGCACTGACTGGCAAAGCAGCACAAAGCGCAAGTACCTGCAGCCCTGAAATCATTCCTGCAATCAGACGCATTCCTGCTCGACTTCTTTTTTTCATAAAAAATCCCCTTTCCGAAAAAAGTCAATATAAATTCCTCTACATTGTACATAAAAATTGTACATTGTAATCAAATCGATTATAACATTAAATATAATGCAAATGCAATTACATTTTGTAAATTTATAGCCATATTTTACTAAATTAACCATTCATTTATGACTCCATCCGCATAATTGCAGATGCGATCTGACGAAGTATTGGCGATGCAACTGTATTCCCATATCCGCCATCCTCCGCCAGTACTGTCACTGCATATCTTGGTGCATTGGCCGGAAAAAACGCCGTCACCCAACCGTGACAATATTCCTCTCCTGATGCATCAAAACGACCGGTCTGAGCAGTGGATGTCTTTGCCCCCATAGAAAGCCGGGAAGGGCGTCCCTGAAAATCGGGGTCTGCTGCCGTATAGCACATCAAATTCCGTAAAAATGCTGCGGTTTCTTCTGAAATGCCCGTTTCACGTATCGTTTCTGTTTCCCGCAAAACTGTTCTGCCGTTTTCCGTTACACCACGCACAAGCCGTACCATTGGCAGACTGCCGTCTCCGGCAATGGCACACGTCATTCTGGTAATCTGAATTGGTGTTGCTGTTAAAATCCCTTGTCCAAAACAAAAATTTGCTCGTTCTGCCGGATACCCTAGCTGCTGCAAAGACGGCAAGGTACCGCTGGAAGCAGTCATTGTAGCAGTCAGTGCAGTTTCTTCGCCAAACCCTAGTGATTTTGCAGTACTTAGTAATGCTTCTCCATCCAGCTGGGTACTGAGAGCAATAAAAAAGGGATTACAGGAATTTCGCATTGCCTGTGCCATATTCTGTTTACCGTGCCCTGTCAGGTCATGGCAGCGAAATCGTTGTCCAGAAATAGAAATATCCCCATCACATGTCCACTGAAATGTATTGGCAATCCCTTGTTCTTTAGCACATGCTGCTGTCACCAGTTTGAATATTGAGCCAACAGGATATGCGTAAAATGCTCGGTTTATCATCGGACTGTCCGGATCTTCCAGTGCCTCCTCCAAATTGTCTGCTGAATACGCCGGAAAGCTCGCAAGGCCCAAAATATCTCCGCTTTGGACATCCATTACCACAACGCATCCTTTTTCCAGCTGCGCACCCGCACTTTCACAGATACGCTGAATGGTACTGTCCAGCGTTGTTATGATTCCCTGCGTCGGATTGGCACCATAATGTACCAGAACATTCTCTCCTGCCAGTACACCCCCTGTACCATCCACCGCAAATGTGACCTCCCAGCGCGACTGCGTTTCCCGCAGTACAGCGTCGTATGCATATTCCAGCCCGGATACCCCTTTCCCTTCCGACATATACCCTATAAGATGCTGCGCCAACTGCGGTTCCGTATATCGTTTAGGAATCTTCAACATAACAACATCTGCACAATCGATATCCATTGTATCCGTCTGACACACAAATGGTCTGCCCGTCTCTACATTTTCATAAAATGTATCTACATCAAGAACATGCGGTAAAAGTGCTGCCACGGCATCTGCTGTAGGATTTACTACTGCTGTACAAACAACTTGTCCATTTACAAGCGGTTCTCCATTTCTATCATAAATTGTACCATAAGCCGTACCCGCCTGACAAGTGTAACTGCATTGATCCGCACCTGTCTGTGCGAGTTCTGGATGCTGACTGGCTACCCAAGCAAGGTATATTGTTACAATACAATACAAGGTTACCAGTATCAGACGCAGGCATATCATCCGCTTACGCATACGATCCATTTGAATCTCTCCTAACATATTATTTTTTTCCTTTTTTATTTGAGAGCACTCTCTTTTACTGAAATTATTAAACTTTTCTACAAGTTTTGTGTATATTAAACAATTTCAGACAATTTTTTGTGGAAATATTTTCTCATTTTTTGTGAAATCTCTTGACGAGATATATTAAAAAGAGTATAATAAAAATAGAAGCATTTTTTTGCTTTTTCAAAACCGGTTCGCTCTCGTTTTATTTTCCAATGGAAAACCGGGGCATCTTTATGCAGAATACTTGTTTCTGCAATGTAAAATCCTTATGGAAGGAGTATGTGCCCTTTGGCACAATGTGTTTGATTATGAAAAATATTCTTTTTGCGGCATCTGAATGCGTTCCATTTATCAAAACAGGAGGACTGGCAGATGTTGTAGGAGCACTTCCCAAAAGTTTGAATCATGACGAATATGACGTACGTGTCATTATTCCGAACTACACCTGCATTCCTTGGGAATACCGCAGTCAATTCCGCTATGTCAGCCACTTCTATATGGATTATGGCCGTCATGTGGAAAATGTTCATGTTGGTATTATGGAATATATTTATGAAGGTATTCATTTCTATTTCATTGACAACGAATATTACTTTAAATGCGACCGACCTTACAGTGATTCGACCCGCTGGGACATCGAACGTTTTATCTTTTTTTCCAAAGCTGTTCTGGCAGCAATGCCGGTAATTGGTTTCCATCCGGATATCATCCACTGCCACGATTGGCAGACCGGTATGATTCCTGTATTCCTGAGAAGCACTTTTGCTACACACAGTTTCTACTGGGGAACCAAGAGCATCATGACGATACATAATCTCAAATTCCAAGGCATTTGGGACATCCGTCACTTTGTCTACAACACCAATCTGCCGGATTATATGTTTACGCCTGATAAGCTGGAATTCAAAAAAGATGCTAATATGCTCAAAGGTGGTCTCGTATATGCCGACTACATCACTACAGTAAGCGAAACCTATGCAGAAGAGATCAAAACACCATATTACGGTGAACAACTGGATGGTCTGCTCTGTGCACGCTCCCGTTCACTCCGTGGCATTCTTAACGGTATCGACTACGACGTATACAATCCGGAAACTGACCCAAAAATCGCCGTACACTATACCATTAAGGATGTCGTAGAAAAGAAAAAAGAAGCCAAAAAAGCTTTGCAGCAGGAGTTAGGTCTGCCAGTAGATGAAAATAAATTTATGATTGCCATTATCTCCCGTCTTACTGACCAAAAAGGACTGGATTTGGTTGACTGGATTGCTGACCGCATTATAGATGAATTTACCCAATTCGTTATCATTGGCACCGGTGACGAACGATATGAAAATATGTTTCGGTATTATCAAAGTAAATATCCAGACAGAGTTTCTGCCAATATTTTTTACTCAGATCCTCTGGCGCACAAGCTATATGCAGCAGCAGATGCTATGCTGGTACCTTCCCGGTTTGAACCGTGCGGTCTCACACAGCTCATCTCTCTACGCTATGGCACAGTGCCAATTGTCCGAGAAACCGGCGGATTAAAAGATACAGTTTATCCTTATAACGAATACGAAAAAACCGGAACCGGATTTACTTTTACTCACTACAACGCAGATGATTTACTTTATACTATTAATTACGCCAAAAAGATTTATTTCGATTTCCGGGATGACTGGAACGATATCATCCGCCGCGGCATGGCACAGGACTTCTCTTGGGGCAGTTCTGCGCTCCAATATCAGGGCATGTACGACTGGATCTTGCGTGGTATGCAAGATTAAGGCGCTGAATTTGTCATTTTGAATTCATTTGAATTTGTTTCCCTAAAGTACCGCTATTGTTCTGTACAACAGCGGTACTTTTATATATATTGACATTTTAACAGTAGGGTTGACATTACATTGCAAAAATGTTATACTTATTTTATCTTTTTAACAATAATTGAATGAAATGATAAGGGCATGGATTTCAAACATTTATGAAAGGAGTTTTTAAGAATGGACACGCTTTATCTTGTTATTCCTTGTTATAACGAGGAAGAAGTTTTGCCGGAAACAGCAAAACAACTTTTGCAGAAAATGAATGCACTGATTGCAGAAAAAAAAATTTCAAACAAAAGCCGCATCGTCTTTGTCAACGATGGCTCAAAAGACCGTACTTGGGAGATAATCTCACAATATCATACAGAAAATCCCATCTATCAGGGTATATGTCTTTCTCGTAACCGAGGGCATCAAAATGCACTTTTGGCAGGACTTATGACCGTCAAAGACCACTGTGACTTAACTATTTCACTTGATGCAGATCTACAGGATGACATTGATGCAATTGACGCCATGATTGACAAATATTACGATGGAAATGATGTGGTATACGGCGTGCGCAGCGCACGTAAAACAGACACATTTTTTAAAAAATTCACTGCTGAAAGCTTTTATAAAATCATGAAGCATTTGGGGGCAGATGTGGTATACAATCACTCCGATTACCGATTAATGAGCCGACGTGCTCTAGATGCACTGCATTCTTACAAAGAAGTAAACATTTTCCTACGTGGTGTCGTTCCGATGATCGGATATCCCAGTGACATCGTATATTATGAACGAAAAGAACGTTTTGCAGGTACTTCCAAATATCCACTGAAAAAAATGCTGTCTTTCGCTTGGGAAGGCATAACATCGCTTTCTACTAAACCAATCACTCTAATCACACGTCTAGGAATGCTTATTTTTCTGGTGAGCATTGTGATGCTCATTTACTCACTGGTTCGTCATATCATGGGAGCTACCATCACCGGCTGGACTTCTTTAATCGTCTCAATTTGGGCAATCGGGGGATTGCAGCTACTTGCCATTGGTATTATTGGCCAATATATTGGCAAAGTATATCTGGAAACCAAAGAACGTCCCAGATTTATTATAAAAACGTACCTGGACGATGAAACAAACTCTGAAAGTGCACACAATCTTGCAAAATAAACCAACAATATTTTTCAAATAATATTGATTACAATTTTTTATAAAAAAATAGCGACTTGCTAATGAAATCACAAGTCGCTATTTTTGTTTTAATTTTGCTTTATACTTTATATATTTTAAACCAAATATGTCTTATATATCTATAATAGGTAAATTATTTTAAATTACAGTTTACGGCAATATGATAGACAAATCCACCCTGCACCGGATTTCAACTTTCCCCAATTGCCTGTTGTCTCCACAATGGTATATACGCCATTGTCCCGTATGCAGCCACGAATTGCATAGTTTGTACTAGGTCCACTGCGGATATTCAGAGCAGATGCTGTCACTTTTACAAGGTATGCGGACGCATGATTATTTTTTTCTGAAGTATTTGCACAATTGTTAGTCGTTTCCTGTTGCATATTTTTTCTCTTTAAAGCATTTGTAACGTCCTGCAAAAATGTTTTCCAATTAGTACCATCTGCCGTATCTGTTCCACCATTTTTCTGAGGCACAAACCACTTTGGACAGACTTTTCCCGTAACATCGAAGTGACGAATAACACCTCCTTTTTCCGGAGTTAGTGCGTATTTTTTACAAAGAGATGCCGTCAATTCTACAAGTGCATCATAAGTTTGTGCTCCAAATTTTCCCGTACTGTCTGGATGACATGTTTCAATAGATACCGAATAGCTATTTGCCTGATTTGTGCACCATGCCACTTCCTCATCGGGAATACAGCATATCACTTCACCGTTCAACCCTACGATATAATTACTGGATACTTCTAGACTGGTTTGATTAAAATAATTACGATTTGCCATCGCCGTACTTCCCGGATTTCCAACCCAATGCACTGCTATGGCAGTCGTTTTTGTCCGCTTTGTATATGGACGATTATGTGTCAAATAAGCATTTGTGATTTGCATATACAACTTCCTTTCTATCATTTTTCCAGTGTATCATCCTGTCCGGATTTTTGGCTCAGAACACTGACCGCATTTCTCCATGCCTGCGGCAGCGGCACGCCCATCAATCCGGCATTTTCCGTCAATGAAAGTACCTCGCTGGCACAAAATCCGATAATCACGGCATTTCGCAAAAAAGTGCTCTCTAAAAGTACATCCATTGCATTGGCGGCACCGACTAGGATCAGCATCCCGATCTTACGGCAAATTCCTTGAAAACAACGATGACTGTCCAATTTCCCATCGTTTGACTTCCCGGATCTGTGAAACACACCCGCTACCAACAAGCCCGTAATAAAATCCGCAGTCATAAACGCCAATAAAATTTGTAGTCCTGTGTCCCACCCACCGAATGCCGCTGCCAACATGCCCCCTGCCGTTCCAATAATCGTACAAAATTTTTCTTTCATTGGAAATGCTCCTTTCATTTCCTTCCGCATCTATAGAATATACCAGCTTTTTTTCAAAAGTCAACCCTCTATTGACAGAAAAAAACTGTACGATTATTGTTTACATTTCCCTATAGTCATATATTCACCAAGTTTTTATACATTTTAAAATTGGCATCCCTTATCTTGACAAAAAAATAAAAGTATGCTATACTACAACCACAATATGAGGCACTTCAAAACAACAACTCAAAAAACGAGGCAAAGGAGTATTCATGCAAGCCTCAATACAGATTATCGAAGTGCCAGTCACAATACAGGGAAAGGATTGATAATTATGCAGTACAACCCTTCTCCGGAGCGCTACCGAACTATGCCATACCGCCGATGCGGAAAAAGTGGGTTAAAATTACCTCTAGTTTCGTTTGGTCTCTGGCATAATTTTGGAAACACGAACGCATTGGAAAAAATGCAGCTCCTTTGTCAAACTGCCTTTGACGGCGGTATTACCTATTTTGATTTGGCAAACAATTACGGTCCCCCTGCCGGTGCCGCTGAATCCAACTTCGGCATCATTCTTAAAACTACTTTTGCAGGGCACCGTGACGAATTAATTATTAGTACCAAAGCCGGCTATGATATGTGGGACGGTCCCTATGGAAATTTCGGCAGCCGAAAGTATCTCCTTGCCAGCTTGGATCAGAGTCTTATGCGTCTGGGCATAGACTACGTTGATATTTTTTACCATCACCGTCCTGATCCCGATACCCCTTTGGAAGAAACCATGGGGGCACTGGCACAGGCAGTACAAAGCGGTAAAGCTCTTTATGTTGGACTTTCCAACTATGACGGTGATACAATGCGGCGTGCAGCTACAATTCTAGAAAAAATGCACTGTCCCTTTATTGTCAATCAGAACCGCTATTCGATGCTGGATCGTACAGTGGAACAAAATGGAATTCTGAACGCCTGCGAAAATCTACAAAAAGGCATGGTTGTTTACAGTCCACTGGAACAAGGTATGCTTACCGATCGTTATTTACATGGTATTCCTTCCGACAGCCGTATTCGGACCGACGGTAGATTTCTTTCTGAAAAACAACTTACTCCTCAACGGCTTTCCCAGTTGGAAGCATTACAAGTGATTGCAGAAGAGTCCGATCGCACACTGGCACAACTGGCTCTTTGTTGGGTTCTACAGAAAAAGGCCGTCACAACTGTACTAGTAGGAGCATCTCGCCCCGAACAACTGCAAGACACCATGAAAATTGCAGAGCAAGCACCGCTTACCACTGATACATTAGAGGCAATCGAAGCTGTTTTGCAACAACAGATACAAAATTAAATTGTCATAAGACAATATTCTACAAAAAAAGCCATTGGCATATGCGAATCACGCAAATGTCAATGGCTATTTTTTCATAAAAACCGACCGGCCGTCTTGCAGCGAATAAAACCAAGCCGTTAAGCAAGGTGGGTACCTTCCCTTCTGTTTCACGCTCCCTTCGTCCGCAAAGCGGGAGGTCTGCAATCCACAGACGGAGTCAGATTCCCTCTAAAAGAGTGTTGGATTATAAAAACCGCAATGTCTCGTACTGGGCAGTAATTTTTTCTTTTCTATTGTTATTATAGCACAATATTTCTCAAAAATCAATAGGAAATTTGTGAAATTTTTTCTGATACTTGGAAAAACTTTCGACTGCTAAAATCATGTAAATCTACACAAGCAGCTGATACAAGCTTTTGTCCGTTATCCTTCCAGATGTAATGTCAAAGATTTTTACTATGCCTCGTCATCATCCACATCAAACAAATCTTCAAATTGCTTAATGAACATCTCTCCAATTTTCTCATACTCGGCATCATCTTCAATCGTACAAAGCATTTCTTCCCCGTCAATCATTTCTTTTTTCAATACAATAAACTCACCATCATCTTGGAGCATTTCTTCTTCTTTTTCATAAAATGGAATCAGAGCACAGTATACGGCATCCTGATACTCCATCTCTCCCAATAATTCAAATTCCTGTTCGTTGCCTTCTTCATCCTCTAACGTATACAGCATACCTGCACCTAATTCATTCATTTCCTGCATTTCTTCCATTTGTCTGCCTCCTGTCTGCCGCATCGGCGATAACTGTTTTTAGAAAATCATTTTGATTTCCGTTTTTATTATACTATATCATGTGGGACATTGTCAATAGCTTGACAAACCCTATTTGCTATGATATACTAATAAATAGCGTCTTTCGGCATTTTTGCCGCATTAACTACAGGGCATCTCACGAAACGCAGGGCGATTCAGACTAAACGTCATTTTTTCGAAATGCCCTACAACAAAAAGGTAGGATCTGCAATATGAAATTAGGTATGGTAGGGCTTCCTAATGTAGGAAAAAGCACCTTGTTTAATGCGTTGACAAACGCAGGGGCAGAATCGGCAAATTATCCGTTCTGCACCATTGAAAAAAATGTCGGGATTGTTTCTGTACCGGATTATCGTCTGGATCGTCTGGCAGAAATGTATAACCCCGACAAATTCACTCCAGCCACCTTGGAATTTGTTGACATAGCCGGTCTGGTAAAAGGTGCTTCCAAAGGAGAAGGGCTTGGAAATAAATTCTTGGGAGATATTCGTGAAGTTGATGCAATTGTCCATGTTGTTCGTTGCTTTGAAGACGACAATATCATTCATGTGGATGGCAGAATCAACCCGGCTTCCGATATCGAAACCATTAATCTCGAATTGATTTTCTCTGATCTTGAAATGGTTGCACGCCGTCTGGATCGCACAAAAAAAGCGCTGAAGGGCGACAAGAAATTACAAACACAAGTGGATTTCCTAGAACGTTTGCAAGCATATATGGAAGAGGGAAAATCTGCAAGAGGATTTGATTTCACTGATGAAGAAAGAGACTGGTTACATGATATGCCGCTGCTTTCTGCTAAACCAGTAATTTATGCGGCAAACCTCAGCGAAGCGGATTTTCGTAATCAGATTACATCGAATGTACATTATCAGACTGTATGCAGCATCGCAGAAGAAGAACATGCTGCAGTACTGCCTATCTGCGCAAAAATGGAAGCGGAGATCGCAGATATGGAACCCGATGACAAGGCGATGTTTTTGGAAGATCTTGGACTGGAAGAATCGGGTCTAAACCGCATTATACGGGAAGGATATTCTTTGTTAGGATTGATTTCTTACCTGACCGCCGGGAAACAGGAAGTCCGTGCATGGACAATCCGAAAAGGAACAAAAGCACCCCAGGCTGCCGGCAAAATACACACCGATTTTGAAAAAGGGTTTATTCGTGCAGAAGTGGTTTCCTATGATGATCTGATGAATTGCGGTTCCATGACATCTGCCAAGGAAAAAGGACTCGTTCGTCTGGAAGGTAAAGAGTATGTGATGCAGGACGGCGATATTGTGCTATTTCGTTTTAATGTGTAATTACAGTCGGCTCACAAAAACAGCAATATAAACGGAGGCGGTATACAGACCGCCTCATTTTTACGGAAATACAACGATAGAAAGGATTTTTTTATGGAAGTCAAAGCAAAAAGAAAACCTTCTGTTTTCGAAATGGAATCCATTCCCCGTGCCATTGCAGCACTGGCAATTCCATCTGTACTCAGTATGCTAGTAACCGTTCTCTACAACATGGTAGACACCATATTTGTTGGACAGACACATGATCCATATCAGATGAATGCTGTCTCACTAGCGACACCAATTTTCACCATATTAATGGCATTCGGTAACCTTTTTGGTGTAGGCGGATGTGCCTTTATTTCCCGCTGCCTGGGTGCAAAAGAATATGATCGGGTAAAAAAAATCAGCAGTTTCAGTTTTTGGGGTGCAATAACGATTGGTATAATCTGCACATTGGTTCTTACGTTTGGAGTCAATGGTATCCTACCGCTTCTCGGTGCAGATGCTGCCTCTAATATTGCCGGCATCGCCAAAGATACCAATGCTGATACCTACAATAAGATGTGTGAAAACTACAAAAATTTGGAACAATACACAAGAGATTACCTCTTCTATATTGGTATCGGAGCCATTCCCACTGTTCTCAGCAGCGCAATGAGCAACTTGGTCAAAGGAGAAGGAGCCGCTAAGATTTCCATGGTTGGCATGATGATCGGTGCAGTTACTAATATTATTCTGGATCCGATCATGATCCTCGCCATGGGAATGGGTGTGAAAGGTGCAGCAATCGCTACCAGCATTGGAAATACAGTGTCTATGCTCTTTTATCTGATTTATCTAAAATGCAGCAAAACCATGTTAAATCCCAATCCCAAAAATGTTACTCTCAGACACGGCATTTTCACTGGGGTCTTTGCTATCGGCATTCCCATGTTCTGTACCAATGTACTAATGAGTCTCTCCAATCTAATCTTAAATCGTTTCCTCAATGACATTGATGTGCTGGCTACCGGCGGCATGGGCATCGCAATGAAAGCCAATATGCTGGTCATCTTTCTTCAACTTGGCATTGGCATTGGCATCCAGCCATTGGTTGGGTTCCATTTTGGTGCCCGAAATTTCACAAAAATGGTCAAAACCATTCGATTCAGTATGCTATGTACATTAGTTATGGGTGTAGTTGTCACAGTTCTCTACTTTATCTTCACTGAACCAATCATTAGCATCTTTATGAATTCCGGTTCCAGCGGTTCTGTAGCAGATGTAGAAACACAGCGGCAATATGCCATCAAAATGCTACGTGCACTGATGATTTCCGCACCGTTCCTAGGTATCATCTTCGTAAATAATAACGCATTCCAGGGTATGGGACACGGTCTTGCATCTATGCTTCTATCCATCAGCCGTCAGGGGTTTATCTTCCTGCCAGTGCTCCTCATAGCCAATGCCGCAGTAGGACTGGATGGCATTGTTTTTGCACAGCCAATCGCTGATATCGTCTCTGTTGTTATCGCTTTAATCATGATGGAATACATCAAAAAGAAGGATATGAAAATGATGAAGCCCGGCATCAAATCTACTTCTTGATCGAATAGCATGCATAAATTAAATACAGCATGAAATATTTGCAATGTTTTCAATAAAAAAGAGCCGCTGCACTATTAGTTCTTTGTGCAGCGGCTCTTTTCTCTGTATTGCAAAAACACCTTACAGTTTGTTTTCCCTATGTAATTCTTATAAATATATTTCGCTAAACTTTACCCTTTTTACCATTTCAAGAAACAAGGCATGTACGCGTATATCATTTGTTAGTTCGGGATGAAATGCCGTTGCTAGCTGATTACCCTGCCGCGCTGCTACAATCCTACCACCCACTTCTGCTAGAACTTGTGTGTCTCCGGAAACCGACTGAATGTACGGTGCTCGAATAAATACCATTGGAATTTCTCCAATACCTTTCATCTCGGAAGTCACCGAAAAACTTCCCAATTGCCTGCCGTACGCATTACGTTTTACCGTCATATCCATCGTACCGATCTGTATCTGCGTGCCGCTTTGTACCCGCTTCGCCAAAAGAATCAATCCAGCACATGTACCAAACACCGGCATTCCTTTTCGAATCCTAATCCTTATTTCCTCTAGACAATCTAAATCAACCAGAAGTTTTCCCATTACAGTACTTTCGCCGCCCGGAAGAATTAATCCGTCTATCGGCTGTTTTAGATCCCCTTTTTTTCGAATTTCAACATACGATGCTCCTAGTTTTTTCAATTTTTCTTCATGTTCCGCAAAGGCGCCTTGCAGTGCCAACACACCAATACGCATTATTTACCACGCTCCGCCATCAGCAATTGAATTTCATCGGCATTTATTCCCACCATCGCCTCTCCTAAATCTTCAGACAATCTAGCTAACATTTCTGCATCCTGATAGTTAGTGACTGCCTGTACAATTGCTGCCGCACGCTTTTCTGGATTACCGGAACGAAATATACCCGATCCCACAAAAACGCCCTCCGCACCAAGCTGCATCATCAAGGCTGCATCTGCCGGTGTTGCAATACCGCCAGCTGCAAAGTTTACAACCGGAAGTTTGCCATTTTCATGCACATACAGCACCAGATCATATGATACTTGTAACTGTTTTGCCGCATCATATAATTCATCTTCCACCATGGACTGCAAACGCCGAATTTCCCCCTGCATCATTCGCATATGACGTACTGCTTGGACGATGTCACCAGTACCCGGTTCCCCCTTTGTGCGGATCATAGAAGCTCCTTCGCTAATTCGTCTCAGAGCTTCCCCCAGATCTTTAGCACCGCACACAAATGGAACATCAAATTTGGTCTTATCAATATGGAACCTGTCATCTGCCGGTGATAATACCTCACTCTCATCAATATAGTCTATGGCAATTGCTTGCAGAATCTGTGCTTCGGCAAAATGACCGATTCTGCACTTTGCCATGACCGGAATACTAACTGACTGTTGAATACCCCTTATCATTTTGGGATCGCTCATACGAGAAACGCCGCCCGCTGCACGGATATCTGCCGGAATTCTCTCCAAGGCCATCACTGCACAGGCACCTGCCGCCTCAGCAATCTTTGCTTGTTCAGGCGTCGTTACATCCATGATGACGCCGCCTTTTAACATTTGAGCTAAATTCTTATTTAATGTATACCGATTTTCCAACTTCCGTTCCTCCTGTATTTTTTATATCTTGAAAAACAGCAGCAAATTCACTCTGCCTTTTTCAGCATATCACAGATTTGGTATCATTACAATTGCCAGTTTTTTATATTTTTTCCATACCAGTTTAGAAAAAACTGCTTTTAAAATTATGACTTGAAAAAAATATTGGCACATGGTATAATAAGATATACTACAACAGGAATAAACTTCCACCAGAAAGGACTGAAGATATGAGCAACAAAAAAAATTATGACGATCACACGCAGCCATCCAATAATGATTCCGAAACTGCAAAAGATCTGCAAAAAAAAGGAGGCAGCCACGCGATACAACGCAAAATCCGTTTTGATCGGATTGCTATTGTTGTGATTCCACTGTTTTTAATTATCATTCTCATCACCGCACTTTGTATGCACAGCTGTAACGCCAGAAACAACAACAAAACATCCAGCGAAACACCGGTTGCTTCTTCTACAACAACAATGAAAAATGTCTCTACTCCCATAGCGACAAATATTACAAATTTTGAAAGCACAACCGACGCTCAAGAAGAATCCGAAATGGACAGCAGTTCTATTGCCGATCATAAAAAAGAAGTTACAATGCGCACTTCAGGTGTAAAAGAAGGAAATCTGATCGTCATCAATCAGGAACATAGTTACAGTTTCCAAGCAAATGATATATCACTTGTCAGTGTATACGAAAACCACAACGACAGCTACAGTGTCAGTGATATGGAAGTAAAGCTTGATAACGAAACGGTACAACATTTGAATGAAATGATGGATCGTTTTGCTGCAGAAACTGGCATCACTGGCATGCAAGTATTTAATGGTTACCGAACAAAAGAAGATCAGCAGTCTCGCTTTGAAAACGGTTCCAGTGTCTTTGCAGGTGGTTGTTCTGATTATCACAGCGGCCGTACTTTCAATTTAAAAATCAATTTTGGTGATGGCACTTCAGATTATTACAATCCTGAAAAATATCCAGACTACAGTTGGATCTCCGAACATGCTGCTGAGTATGGTTTTATAGTACGCTATCCAAATGGAAAAGACAGTATCACTGGTGAAGAAGGACGCTATTATACTTTTCGTTACGTCGGTATTCCGCATGCAGCGTACATAACCCAAAACGACCTATGCCTGGAAGAATATGTAGAAAAGATACAAGGTTTCACAAAAGAAAATCCTCTGGAGATCACAGAAAATGGCACCACATATGCAGTGTACTATGTGCCGGTTAAGAGCGAAGAAGCACAGGCAAAATTTACAGTTCTCAGTGACACCTATACCGTATCAGGCGACAATATTGGCGGTTTTATCGTTACTTGTCAAATGAAGAGCGAATGAAACTCATATTATCACGATCTTTAAATAAATTAAATACTTGCTTTTACAACGACTGACACTGGTGAAAAAGCATCGAATTTCAACCTATCAAAGATATGTTTTGTCATCATATCATTTTTTACAAAACTATTCCATTTTTAAAAATTTGCGATATAGTCAATCTTTTCTATACCATATCATACTTGGCAAAATCACAGATTTGATGAGTTGGCTGTAATAAAATATAACGATAAAGGAATGCTGTAATTTACCTCATGAGATAATTGATAAAAAAATCCCCGACCATCGGTATCAAACACCGATAGGTCGGGATTTTTCATCTTTTCAAATAAAAAAGCAAAATTTTCAGAATTATGTTTTTGTTACGCTGAGTAACAAGTAGCTAAACAACAACAGAACAAACACAGAGGTACAAACTGCTGTCACTTTCAGCTTTTTTACTCAATGCAATAATCATTACCCTTTTAATACTGTGCGATATACAACCAGCCACAATAAGATAGACACAGTTTTCAAAAGCTTTGTCATCTGCCATTCGTCTCACAAAAAACAATGGTATCGTCTTAGAGCTTGTTGTTTGTGGTGTATATACTGGTTTTCAAATCATAATTTTTCTTGTAAAAAAGCAGTCTCCCATCGTTCACAAACACTTCGGAGTTCTTACTAATCGCTTCGTCGCCTATCTAAAATGGTAATATACGCTGCCCATCTGATATACAATAAAGCTTATGCGCATCATCGGCAACTACCAGGTGCTTTCGGACACAAAAAGAATATCAGTATAGCTAATATTTGAAAATTCCTCTGACGGAGGGGCAAATTCGTTGGATTTCAAAGCAAAAAAGATTCCAAATCATCTATTCAAAAAAACAATTAATCTTCTTGGCAAAGTGGCATATATTTTCCTAAAACGGAAACATACAGGATTTGTTGTTATAATTCCAGTTTTCATCGTATCATAATCAATCAATATGTTTTTCTAGGAACCAGTATAATATAACATAATGAATTGTTAATCTAATTCACTTAATTTAATAATAATATACCAATATTAAGATATGAGGCAAAAATAATCCACATTAAATAAGGAATATTCAGATAAGCAGAGACCGAACGAATTCTATAAAATTTAATCATCATTACAAGAATCAACGCAAGCAAAGTCAAAATCACCGCAACAGAAAGTCCGATCATTTTGAACCTAAAGAATACTATGCTCCACATAAAATTCAAAAAAAGCTGTATTCCATATATGATAAGAGCCTTACATCTTTCTTTTGAATCCGAAGTGTAAATCATAAAAGCAGATATTCCCATTAATGCGTATAAAATTGCCCACATCACAGGAAAAAGCCAACCCGGCGGTGATAAAGGCGGCTTTATCAGTTCCTCATAAAATGAGAATGAATTTCCTGCCAGAATTCCGGATAATGCACCAACTAATTCTGTTCCTACAATAAAGATAAGCAGTTCTGTTATTTTTCCTTTTTTCATAATTCGCCTCGTTTCTTTTCATTTATAATATAGTTTATGCGGCATTTTTTCAGTTTATGATTTATAATATTTCACCTTCCACACAGCCATTTCAAACGCGCAAAAAAGAGGAGAATCACATGAACCAATATTAAAAGCTTCTGCTATGGGTTCTCTGTAATACACAGGA
>CASEVP010000030.1 GCA_949291345.1 uncultured Ruminococcus sp. | reverse complement strand
GTGCGCTCTTGCAGAGGGCTTGTTCGGCTATCGCCGAAGTGTGTGCCGCTTATGACCGCACACACTGCAAACGGTAGGATTTTCTGTAAAAAAATCCACCGTCTGCATAGGTTGAGAACGCTCAAAATTTTTCTCGTTCTCACCAAAGGCAAGCCGTCACTTTTGTTCCTTAATTGCCTATACGGGAATGTGGCACATTCCCGTCATATCTCTTAAAAAGGATTACCAACGAAAGCTCTCCGGCACTCCTTTTTCATCGAGATATTTTTTGCGTGCTTTCTCACGTTCTTTCTCTGTCGGAGCAGTTTTGTATGTTGTGTAATACTCCCGCATTACCATTAAATTCAATTTTTTCTCAAGCTCACTTTTAATATCATCTTCGTATTCGCACATATCGAAGTGATGATATTTAATCAGCTTAATAAATAAATCTCTTGAAATCTGCACTTTTTTCATATCCTATCCTATCTTATCAAATTCCGTGACGGTCGTGACGATATTTTATACACCTGTATCGTCACCTGTAATACCGTCACTACCGTCACATCGACACGCTTGTTCTTACATATTCAAATTTAATTTGAATGTAACTTGTCTGCCACTGTGCGTTCGAGTGTTCGCATACTCGATTTGATATTCATTGAGTAATCTGTCAGCATTTACATTCAAATGCCTTGTCAGCGAATTAGCCGAAATATCCAAGTTCAGTTTTGTGACAAGCTCTGTTGCTGTACCGGACCATTGCGTGATTTCGGGTGTTACGATTTTTGAAACACTTTCAAGAATGAGATCGCTCGGCAATTTCCAAATTTCATTTTCGGCCTTTATAAATTCCCATAAGCAATGTTCCCTGTTAAATTCCAAATACAATCGTTGGTCTTGTTGGTCACGCCCAACCGCATCGAGAACGGCTTTTGATGATGTGCGTTTTTCCTTTTGCAGAATAAAAGCACCGTCCGCCGCACCGAGAAGTCCGTTTGTGCCCGATATGGTTTCAAAGCAATCATCGGCTTGTTGCTTTCGTGTGTGATGAACAAGTAGCAGACACACATTTTTATTGTCGCTGAATTTCTTTAATTTTGTAACTATATCATAGTCATTCCCGTAACTGTATTTATCTCCTGAAAGCTCCCGAATTTTTTGTAAGGTATCAATGATGATAAGTTTCGTGTCTTTATGTGTTTCGATAAAATATTCGAGTTGCTTGTCCAAACCGTCATTTAACTGATGCGAAGTTGTGGCGAGATACAAATTATCGTTTTCGTTCTCCCCGAACATTGTATATAATCTGCGTTGAAGTCTTGCATAATCGTCCTCCAATGCGAGATATAATACCGTTCCCTTATTAACCTTATAATTCCAAACATCAATCCCTTTACTGATATGATAGGCTATTTGTGCCATAAAGAACGATTTACCGACCTTCGGAGCACCAACAAACAAATACGTACCGCTGTAAAGTAAGTTCTCGATTATCGGCGTTTTCGGAGGATAAATCTCGTCATACAAGTTTGTCATTGATTTCGTAGGCAAATAATAAGGGTTATTCATATTTTTGAAATACTCTTGCATATCAAAATCATTCTCATACATAAAAATTCCACCTCTTTCTATTGAAAAATCGGCGAAAATGTGGTAAACTTATATTTGTGAAATACGGAGTGTTTACCACATTCCCTTTCCCAAAGTATTTGCAGATACTTTGGGATTTTACTTTTCTTGCAGACCGTTATATGTTTTTGCAACCGTTTCGATAACCGCAAGTAAATCACCGTCAACATTTTTTCCGTTTTCAATTCTTTTAAGTTCCGACAGAATTTCCGTCATTTGTTCTCTCATTGCCTTGTAAAGTCTTGAACTCGGTATAACAATTACCTCTCTTTCGAGCAAGTGTTTTATAACATAATCCTGCTTTGTAAGTCCCGATAGCTTTACTCTCACATTCAAGTCATCCCGCTCCTCGGGTGACATTCTGAACGATACGATTACATTGCGCCATCTTCCTTTTTTATCAACATTTTTATCCATCCAAATCATTCCTTTCATCATCAAGTTTGTTTGCCATATCAACTTGCTTTGACGGAAAAAGGTGAGCATATCTGTATGTAATATCTATGCTTTCGTGCCCAACTCGGTCGGCAATGGCAACCGCCGAAAATCCCAAGTCAATCAAATGGCTTATGTGACTGTGCCGGAGCCCGTGAATTTTTATTCTTTTAACTCCCGCAACTTTTGAACCTCGTTTCATTTCGGTGTGAAGAAAGCTCTTTGTCACCGTAAATATTCTGTCGTTCGGCTTTATACCGTAAAGCATTTTAATGTACTCGTCGATTTCCTCACATAAGAATTTCGGCATTTTAATTGTTCGTATGCTTTTCTTTGTTTTTGGATCCGTAATCACATCACGCCCCTTTATACGCTGATAAGATTTGTTTATCCGCAGCAAGCGATTTTCAAAATCAAAATCGGCGGGAGTGAGTGCCAACAGTTCCCCAACACGAATGCCACACCAATATAAAATTTCAAACGCATAAAATGACATCGGCTTGTCCATTACGGCATATGCAAACTTTTGATATTCCTCTTTTGTCCAAAATTCCATTTCCCCGGCTTCCTTTTCACCTATGTGTCCCGCTTTTGCCGCAGGGTTTGACTTTAAATCATAATACCGCATTGCGTGGTTGAATATTGCACTCAACTGATTATGCATTGTTTTGAGATAAGTTTTGGAATACGGTTTACCGTTTTCATCACGATAAGCAAGAAGCTCATTTTGCCACTTGATAACATCTTTTGCCGTGATTGCGTTCATTTTCTTATCCTTAAAGAACGGCAATATCTTGTTGCATATTATGCTGTCCTTTGTTAAAGATGTATTCTCTCGAATACGCTGCTTTAAATCGGCAACATATATTTCCGTAAAGGTTTCAAACCGCATATCAAGGTCAGCCGATGATTGCATCAAGAACTCTCTTTCCCAATCCAAAGCCGCCTTTTTTGTTTCAAACCCTCGCTTCATTTTCTTTTCACGCACCCCCTTCCAATTCGCATAATAAAATGAAGCATACCATTTTCCTGTTTTCTTGTCTTTGTAAGCCGGCATAACTTACGCCTCCTTTTCATAGTGTTTTGAATAGACCTTTTCCGCAAAATATTCACGGTTGAGTCTGCCGTTAATTACGATATAGCCTTTCGCTTTCATTTCCCCATTCAGCTCTTTAATCAGTTTATAAGCATAGGCTTGAGAAACTCCAAGCTCTTTGGCTACCTCGTCGGCTCGCATAAATAATTTGTTGTCCATAAGAAAACCTCCTCCGTTTTATATCAGACTATACTCAAAAGTTTAGTTTGTATTTGATATTATACTAAACTTTTGAGTGTAAGTCAATAGTTTTTTTAAAAAAATTTTATTTTTTATATTTTATCTGTTTTGACTTGATTTTTTATGAATTATATGTTATACTAAATCAAGAAGTTTAATTTATGAGGTGCATTATTATGGCTATCGGTCAAAGAATAAAGTTTTTCCGCAATTTACGCAAATTAACGCAAAAGGAGCTGGGATTGAAGCTTGGCTTTCCGAAAAATGCCGCAGATGTGCGTGTTGCTCAATATGAATCGGAAACAAGAATACCTAAAGACGATTTAATAAGCGCTTTTGCAAACCTGTTTGATGTTTCTCCAAAGGCATTGAATGTTCCTGAAATAGATACTTATATCGGCTTAATGCACACACTTTTTGCACTTGAAGATACATACGGCTTCAAGATAAATAAAATTGACGGTCAACTTTGTATCACACTCGATAATCATAACAAGTCCTTTTCAACCTTGTTTGAAAACCTCAATTCTTGGCAAGCGGAATACGAAAAACTCACAAACGGAGAGATAACGCAAGAGGAATATGACGAATGGAGATATAAATATCCGCAAATCGAAGCGGAACGCTTTAAGCGTGATATTGACAAGCTCCGTGAAAATAAGAAAAAATCCGAATAAACACAAAAATACCATCAAAAACTTTGTTGTTTCCGATGGTATTTTTTAATCAATTATTATTGTCCGCAATAATCAAACAGTATCAAAATAGTATCATTACGGATTTTAAGTTCTCGAAAAGCCTTATTTTATGCGGCTTCCGAGAGTTTTGTTTTTTACTCCCACTCAATTGTTGCCGGCGGTTTAGTAGTAATATCATATACAACGCGATTAATATGCTTAACTTCATTGACGATTCTCGCAGAAACAAGCTCAAGTACTTCATAAGGAATGCGCGCGAAATCTGCAGTCATAAAATCAGTAGTCGTTACACCACGTAACGCCAACGTATAATCATATGTTCTGCCATCACCCATAACACCCACAGAACGCATGTTTGTTAGGACGGCAAAATACTGGTGAATACTCCGTTCTAGTCCTGCCTTAGCGATTTCTTCTCGGAAAATCCAGTCAGCCTCCTGCAAAATTTCCAGCTTTTCATCTGTAATTTCTCCAATAATACGAATTGCAAGTCCTGGACCAGGAAATGGCTGCCGCCACACAAGATTTTCAGGCAGTCCGAGCTCCAATCCCAGTTGCCGTACCTCATCCTTGAACAACAATCGCAGTGGCTCAATAATCTCTTTGAAATCCACATAATCGGGCAATCCACCCACATTGTGATGCGACTTAATCACCGCAGCATCACCGGAACCACTTTCGATCACATCCGGATAAATCGTTCCCTGTGCTAAAAAATCCACTGTTCCCAGTTTCTTTGATTCACGCTCAAATGCACGAATAAATTCCTCACCAATTATTTTGCGCTTAGTTTCCGGGTCGGAAACACCGTTTAACTTTTCCATAAAAGCAGCCTTAGCGTTAACACGAATAAAGTTGATATCCTGTCCGGCAAATGCCGCCTCAACTTCATCCCCTTCGTTTTTACGCAAAAATCCGTGATCAACAAAAATACAAGTCAAATTTTTCCCAACAGCACGAGAAAGTAACGCCGCACAAACTGAACTATCTACGCCGCCAGACAGTGCCAACAATACTTTACCATCACCCACCTTCTCTCGAATTTGGGTCACGGCTGTCTTTGCATAGCTGCCCATCGTCCAATCACCCGTACAACCGCAAACTTCCTTCAAAAAACGATCCAGAATCGAAAGGCCATGTTCCGTGTGGTTAACTTCCGGATGGAACTGTACGGCATAAAGCATTCTTTGGGGATCTTCCATAGCAGCAACCGGACAATTTTCCGTATATGCCGTCACAGAAAAGCCCTCGGGTGTCTCTGCAATATAGTCAGTATGGCTCATCCACGAAATAGCCTTTTCCGGCAGTTCTTCTGAAGAAAACAGCAGACTTGCCTTATCATAATTGGTTTCAGTCTTGCCATATTCCGACTTGATACATGTTGCCACTTTACCGCCTAGCGTATATGCCATTAACTGACAGCCGTAACAAATACCTAGTATCGGAATTCCCATTTCAAATATTTCCTTGGCAATATGAGGTGAATTTTTATCATATACACTGTTTGGACCACCAGTAAAAATGATACCCATTGGTTGTTTTGCAGCAATTTCCTCCAATGATGTAGTATAACGAATCACCTCGCAATAAACGCCGCATTCCCGAACACGCCGGGCAATAAGCTGATTGTACTGGCCGCCGAAATCCAGTACCAGAACCAGTTGATGTTTCATAGGTTACGTTTCCTTTCCGTGCAGCACGCACACTTCTTTCTTTTTATTATGCCATATTTTACAAAAAAAAGCAAGTATATTTTATGACCAATCCGCCGTTTCTCAAACATGCCGCCGATGACGCCTGCTGTTATGACTATAAACACTTACCACAACACCCAGTGCAATATACATGCTCACCGTGGCTGTACCGCCCGCACTGACAAACGGCAAAGGGACACCGATTACAGGCATCACTTTTAGTACCATGCCAATATTCATCACACAATGTATAAACAGCATGGCAAATACACCGGTACATAAAAACAGGCCTAGCCGGTCGCCACAATAATAGCCGTCATACAGGATTTTCAAACAAAGGAATGCCAGTACAATCACAACTGCCATGGCACCGACAAACCCCAATGCCTGTCCCACCTGTGCAAACATAAAGTCATTGTGCAGTTCGGGAACGGATACATAACTGTCATTGCCTGAAAACAATCCTACACCAAAAACTTTTCCATTTGAAAGTGCCTCCAAGCCACGATCCTGCTGATATTCCAAATTTTCCGGATCTGTCCCCGGATGAAGCAGCACCAAAATTCGTTTTTTATGCATATCTCCTAAAATAAAATTCCACACGCCCACTAACAGCACGGGAATGGCAAGCAAAAATGCCAAAATGTACTTCCACGAGATCTTGGCCGCAAATAACACGCACAAAAATACCACAGCAAAAACAATTGCTGTACCATAATCTCCCTGCAATGCCACAAGCCCTGTAGGAATGGCACCGTGAATACATAAAAGCAACATATGCAGCGGTTTGTTCATATTTGCTTCCGTCTTTACCAAATGACATGAAAACGTCAGAATAAACGTAATTTTGAGCACCTCTGACGGCTGGAACTGGATAAATCCCAAATTCAGCCATGCCTGATCATCCGCACCGCTTCGTTTATGTCCCAGCGCAGTAAATGTCAGCAACGTGAGCACCAATGCCACCGGTGCATAAAGAAACCATAGCCTGACAATTCTACGATAATCTACCAGAGACAATACGATTAGACAAATCATGCCCAGAATGCAAGAAATCAGCTGTGTGCGATAATAACTTGATCCAACGGTACTAATGATCTGGTTCTGCCAAATAGAATACAACATCAAAACACTGAGCCCTGAACAAAGCAGTGCCGCCAATATCAGCGATTTGTCCAACCCTCGCCAATACAGCACCACCCAAGGGACTTTCTTTTCTTTTTTCTGCTTCGGTTGATAAATTCGATTCATGAAATTTCCTTTCCGATTTTTCTGTTTTCTCGTACTTGAACGACTATTTCGAATTGGTCATATCAAAACATTGGGCAAATTTTCAAATACCATTACTCGCCGTAAAAGTAAACTCCAATCCAATGTTAACAATTTTTTATTTTTTCCAGTATTTTCGATCCAAGCTCCGAAACTGTACTGCACAGGCTATATGTGCTTTTCGAATACTTTCACTGCCATCCAGATCTGCCACAGTGCGTGCCACCTTCAAAATCCGCTCATACGCACGAGCACTCAGACCCAGATTTTCAAACACCGAACGAAGCATCTCCTTTGCACTGTCCTCCATCGGGCAATATTGCTGCACTTGTCCTGCCGGAATGGCGGCATTGCAGAATACTCCAGCATCCCGCAGCCGCTGTTCTTGAATTTCTCTTGCCCGCATAACACGCCTGCGGATTTCGGATGAAGGTTCTGCCTTTTGGGGGGAGGCAAGCAATTCAAACGGAACCGGATCCACATCGATATGTAGATCAAATCGATCCAGAAGCGGTCCGGATATCCGACTGAGATACTGGTGCACTTGTCTAGACGTACACGTACACTTATGTTTCGGATGTCCAAAATATCCGCAAGGGCAAGGATTCATCGCACCAATCAACATAAATCGACACGGATAAGTGATAGTGCCCGATGCACGGGTAATGGTCACCTTATCGTCTTCCAATGGCTGACGCATGATCTCCAGCGTCCGCCGATCAAATTCCGCCAGTTCATCCAGAAAAAGAACACCGTTATGTGCCAGAGAAATCTCTCCGGGGTGAGGAATGGTACCGCCGCCTACCAATCCCGCACCAGAAACGGTATGGTGCGGGGAACGAAACGGCCGTCTTGGCACAAATGACTGACTTCCTCGCAACAATCCCGCTACCGAATAGATTTGTGTGGTTTCCAGTGCCTCTTCTTTGGTCATCGGCGGCAGAATCGTCGCAAGCCGCTTGGCAAGCATACTTTTTCCACTGCCGGGACTTCCAATCATCAGGGCATTATGGCCACCCGCCGCTGCAATCTCCAACGCATACTTGGCGTTTTGTTGTCCCTTAACATCCGCAAAGTCCAGTGTACCAGGAAAAGCCTCTTCGGTAAATTGATAGTTCTTCGTGCGCTCCAGCTGTATCTCATGTTCCAGATGGGATATCAAATGTAATATCGTATCAACACCATAAACGCACAATTGTGCCGCAGCCGCCTCAGCACAGTTACCCGCAGGAACATACAATTCCGTTACTCCTGCCGAAACAGCCGCCAGTGCCATAGGCAGTACGCCATTGACGCTGCAGGTATCCCCCGTCAGGGAAACCTCTCCAATATAACAACGTTCCGACGGCTGGGGTTCGATCCGCCCCATGCAGACCAGTATCCCCAACAGAATTGGCAGATCGTACATCGTCCCCGCCTTTTTCACGTCTGCCGGCGCCAGATTCACGATAATCCGACTCGGCGGCATCGGAATTCCCATATTCTCCAGTGCTGACCGAATCCGCTCCCTGCTCTCCCGAACCGCATTATCCGGTAGTCCCACAATCTCAAAATAAGGCGTACCTCTGGACAAACTCACTTCTACTGTCACCGGAAACGCATTCATACCATACAGCCCAAAACTGCTGATCTGCGTGACCATATGCTCCACCTCAATTTTCATTTTCGCCGAAACTTGCTCCCAAGAAACAAAAATGCATGCGCTTTCAACAAATTTTGCTAGTAACCGCATGCCGATTCCTGCCGGATAACCGCCGGCCATATAATCTTGCCGTGCTGTTCCGGCTGTCTTTCCCATATGCCTGTTTTTCTCATAACAGGCTCTGATTCATCTACCACGATTATAGCACGATTGAAAGAAATTGTAAAGGCAGAAACAACTTAAAAGAGAAACATTTTTGTACTCCATCTGAATTCATACAAACTGCTCCACCGGGTTTTTGTGGCTATTAACAAAAAAGCACTTCAAATATGATGCTGTCATACAATATTGTACAAAATTTACATAAAGTGCTTGACATGGTTTTTTTAATGTTATATAATTATAAAATGTATCGAAATGTGCAAATGTATATTTAAGTAAAATAGTATACCACATTCCGCCCGTGCCTGTCAAGTGTTTTTTTAATTTTTTAAAAAATGAAAGTTTCGCTCCGGCAGGCTCATTTTGTCTGACAAAGAACAAGGAGGTTTTTCGCCAATGGTGCATGTTACGCCAAAAAAGTGCGGGAAAAACGTTCGTATGAACTTCGGCAAGATCAACGAAGTTCTAGAAATGCCGAACCTGATTGAAGTACAAAAAAATTCTTACAACTGGTTCCGCGAAAAAGGACTGAAAGAAGTCTTTCGCGACGTTTCTTCCATTACCGACTACAACGGAAATCTGGTTCTGAATTTTGTGGATTACCGGATCGACGACACCCCGAAATATTCTATTGCAGAATGTAAAGAACAGGACGTCACCTATGCAGCGCCTCTGCGTGTCACCGCTACGCTCTTGAATAAAGAAACCGGCGAGGTGAAGGAAAGCGAAATCTATATGGGCGATTTTCCGCTTATGACCGACAGCGGTACCTTTGTCATCAACGGTGCGGAACGTGTTATTGTCTCTCAGCTGGTACGATCGCCCGGCGTATATTATGCCTGCGAAAAAGACCGCACCGGTAAAGATTTGTTCAGTTCTACCGTTATTCCCAACCGGGGCGCATGGCTGGAGTACGAAATGGACTCTAACGATGTGGTGTATGTCCGCATTGACAAAAACCGAAAGATTCCCATTACCACGTTTATTCGTGCACTCGGCATCGGCAGCGATGAAGAAATCGCAAAAATGTTTGGCAGCGACGAACGGCTGACACAAACCATTCTCCAGAAAGACACTACAAAAAATACAGAGGAAGCCCTCATTGATGTATATAAAAAGCTACGCCCCGGTGAACCGCCAACGGTAGAAAGCTCGACCACGCATTTGAACAATTTGTTCTTTGATGCAAAGCGCTATGATCTATGCCGGTTTGGACGCTATAAGTATAATAAAAAACTAGGGATCGCGAGCCGTCTTGCCGGTCACGAGCTGTCTCGCCCTGTTGTCAATGAGACGACCGGCGAAGTACTCTTTGATGAAGGTGCGACCTTGACCTTCGATCAGGCAATGCAGGTACAGGAAGCCGGCATCAAAGAGGCGTTTATCAAGGTAGAAACCAAGGAATATTATGTAACGGAAACGGGTGAAAATGAAATCCGTTTCGTGGAAAAAGAAGTGAAAATCATCGGCAACGGTATGGTGGATATCCAAAACTACGTCGATATTGATTGCGAGGAGCTAGGTATCAGCGAAAAAGTGCGATACGATATCCTGCAAGAAATTCTGGAAAATGCCCAGGACGAAAAAACATTACGCCAACAGATCATCAGCCGTGCTGATGACCTTGTACCAAAACATATCATTCTGGATGATATCTATGCGACTATCAGCTATTTTCTGAACCTATGCGACGGCGTAGGCACGATCGACGATATTGACCATCTCGGTAACCGCCGTATCCGCTCCGTCGGTGAACTATTGCAAAACCAGTTCCGCATCGGATTCACCCGTATGGAACGCGTTATTCGAGAACGTATGAACATCCAGGCACAGGATATGGACGTCATTACCCCGCAGGCACTGGTAAACATTCGGCCAGTAACTTCTGCTATTAAGGAATTCTTTGGTTCCTCCCCGCTGTCACAGTTCATGGATCAGAACAACCCGCTGGCTGAACTGACTCATAAACGCCGTCTTTCTGCGCTGGGTCCTGGTGGTTTGTCCCGTGATCGCGCCGGATTTGAAGTACGTGATGTACACTACAGCCACTACGGCAGAATGTGCCCCATCGAAACACCGGAAGGTCCGAACATCGGTTTGATTTCCTATCTGGCAACTTTTGCACGCATTAATCAATACGGTTTTATTGAAGCACCCTATCGCAGAGTGAATAAAGCTACCGGCGTTGTCACAGATGAAGTCGTTTATATGACTGCTGATATGGAAGACAACTACATCGTAGCACAGGCAAATGAACCACTGACGGAGGACGGGCACTTTGCAAATGCAAAGGTGGCAGGTCGTTTCCGGGATCAGATTCTGGAAATTGAAGCCGACAAAGTTGATTTCATGGACGTTTCTCCGAAAATGGTTGTTTCTGTAGCAACTTCTATGATTCCATTCCTGGAAAACGATGACGCAAACCGTGCCCTCATGGGTTCAAACATGCAGCGTCAAGCTGTACCCCTTTTGAAAACAGAGCGCCCGTTCGTTGGCACTGGCATGGAATATAAAGCCGCAGTTGACTCGGGTGTTTGCATTGTTTCGGAATATGACGGTGTGATTGACACTGTCTCCGCAGATGAAATTGTTTTGGTTGACAATGAACAAAAGGTACACAAGTATCGTTTACAAAAATTTAAGCGTTCTAACCAGTCTACCTGCATCAATCAGCGTCCTATCGTCAATGTCGGTGAGCAAGTGCACAAGGGACAGGTTCTAGCTGATGGTCCGGCAACCTGTGACGGCGAGATTTCCTTAGGAAAAAATGCCCTCATCGGATTCATGACTTGGGAAGGATACAATTACGAGGACGCTGTACTATTAAACGAGCGTCTAGTTCGTGAAGATGTATTTACTTCTGTACACATCGAAGAATACGAGATTGAATGTCGTGATACCAAATTGGGTCCCGAAGAAATTACACGTGATATTCCGAATGTGGGCGAGGATGCCCTCAGAGATCTGGACGAAAATGGTATTATCCGCATTGGTGCAGAAGTCCATTCAGGAGATATCTTGGTCGGCAAGGTAACACCGAAGGGAGAAACCGAACTAACAGCTGAAGAACGCCTTTTGCGTGCGATTTTCGGCGAAAAAGCTAGAGAAGTTCGCGACAACTCGCTGAAACTTCCGCATGGTGAAGCCGGCATTATCGTAGATGTCAAGATCTTTACAAGGGATAATTGCGATGAGCTCTCTCCGGGCGTTAATATGCTGGTACGCTGCTATATCGCACAGAAACGTAAGATTTCCATTGGCGACAAAATGGCAGGACGTCACGGAAACAAAGGCGTTGTTTCCCGTATCTTGCCGGAAGAAGATATGCCATTCCTGCCGGACGGCACACCACTGGATATTGTATTAAACCCGCTCGGCGTACCATCCCGTATGAACATTGGACAGGTACTGGAAGTGCATCTGGGTCTGGCAGCAAAAGCACTGGGCTGGCACATTATGACACCGGTATTTGACGGTGCGCATGAAGATGATATCCGTGCATGTTTCCGGGAAGCAAACGAAAAGAACAAAGAACACCGTAATGATCCCTTTGAACTAAAACCAATGGATAAAGTTATCAATCCCAAGGCCTTGGAAATGAACGAAGATGGAAAATTCACACTGTACGATGGCCGTACCGGCGAAAAGTTCGATAACCGGGTTACTGTGGGCTATATGTACTACCTGAAACTCCATCACCTGGTAGATGATAAGATTCACGCACGTTCCGTAGGTCCTTATGCATTGGTAACACAACAGCCGTTAGGCGGTAAGGCACAGTTCGGCGGACAACGCTTTGGTGAAATGGAAGTATGGGCACTGGAAGCATACGGTGCTGCCTACACGCTGCAAGAAATCCTTACAGTAAAATCAGATGATACGGTTGGGCGTGTCAATACCTACGAGGCAATTGTCAAGGGACAGAACGTACCAAAACCAGGTCTGCCAGAATCCTTTAAGGTACTCATTAAAGAAATGCAGTCCTTAGGTCTGGACGTTAAGGCGCTCGACAGCAACCAAGAGGAAATTGACCTAAAATCCAACTTTGACGAAGATGACGCAATCATTCCGCAGCCAGTAAGTTTTGCAGACGATGCAGAGGACACGCTGCTGTACGAAGGCGCTGAAAAAGATATGGAAGACGCAGGACTTTCTTTTAAAGATTCCGATACAGAGGATGACCTGCTGGGCGATAGTATTGTTGGTGCCCAAGATACCGGTGATGAAGACTTGTTTGACTTAGACGGTGATGATGACCTGTTCTGATCGGCAAGCCATCCTTCTCTTTTTCAAAAAATTATCCACAATTGACAGGGAACGGGAAAAATGCCCGTCTCTCCTGTTTCCTCATAGATATCGTAGGAGGTAACGGTTTGGAATTTAAGAATTTTGAATCCATTAAGATTTGTCTCGCCTCTCCGGAACGCATCCGGGAGTGGTCTTATGGTGCTGTAGAACGTCCTGAGACAATCAACTACCGTACACAAAAACCGGAACGTGACGGTCTGTATTGCGAACGTATTTTTGGACCAACGAAGGACTGGGAATGTTTCTGCGGTAAATTTAAGAAAATCCGTTTTAAAGGTAAAGTCTGTGATCGCTGCGGTGTAGAAGTAACACGTGCAAAGGTGCGCCGTGAACGGATGGGACATATCGAACTGGCTGCACCAGTTTCTCATATCTGGTATTTTAAAGGCACACCGTCCCGTATCGGGCAGATGCTGGAAATTTCACAGAAGCGTCTGGAAGAAGTATTGTACTTCACCAAATTCATCGTACTCGATCCGGGTACAACCGACCTTGTGCCCAAACAACTGCTCACCGATAAAGAGTACTTCTCCTACCGTGAAAAATATGGTGACGAATTTGAAGCAGGCATGGGAGCAGAAGCAATTCAGAAACTCCTGCAACAAATTAATCTGGATGAACTGGCAGCGGAGCTGAAAACAGAACTCGCCGGTCTTACTTCGGGTCAGAAACGAGTAAAACTCTTAAAACGTCTGGAAATCGTTGAAGCATTTCGTCAGTCCGGCAATCGTCCAGAATGGATGATTCTGGATGCGATTCCAGTAATTCCGCCGGATCTGCGTCCGATGGTTATGCTCGACGGCGGCCGCTATGCCACTTCGGATCTGAATGACCTATATCGGCGTGTTATTAACCGGAACAACCGTTTGAAACGAATGTTGGAACTGGACGCACCCGAAATTATTGTCCGCAACGAAAAAAGAATGCTCCAGGAAGCGGTAGACGCCTTGATCGACAATGGTCGTCATGGCAGACCAGTCACGGGGCCAAACAACCGTGCGCTGAAATCCCTGTCCGATATGCTGAAGGGAAAACAAGGACGTTTCCGTCAGAACCTTTTAGGCAAACGTGTAGACTATTCTGGTCGTTCAGTTATCGTTGTAGGCCCTGAACTGAAGATGTATCAGTGTGGTTTACCAAAGGAAATGGCACTGGAGCTCTTTAAGCCATTCGTTATCAAACGTCTAGTGGACACCAAGGGAAGCGCCAATATTAAAAGCGCTAGAAAAATGGTGGATCGTGCCTCTGCTGAAGTATGGGACGCATTGGAAAATGTCATCCATGATCATCCGGTTCTTCTAAACCGTGCGCCTACGCTGCACCGTCTGGGTATCCAGGCTGTTGAACCGGTTTTGGTCGAAGGTCGTGCCTTGAAACTCCACCCACTGGTATGCTCTGCCTTTAACGCAGACTTTGACGGTGACCAGATGGCAGTACATCTGCCGCTTTCCGCAGAAGCACAAGCTGAAGCTAGATTCTTAATGTTGGCTGCCAACAACTTGCTTAAGCCTTCCGACGGTCGTCCGGTTGCAGTTCCAACACAGGATATGGTACTGGGATCTTATTACCTTACCATGGAAAAAGACGGCGAAAAAGGTGAAGGCAAGGTCTTTCGTGATGTGAATGAAGCACTTATGGCATATCAGGAAGGAGATATTTCCATCCACGCAAAAATTAAAGTGCGCATTACAAAGGACATTGGTGAAAAACGCGTTTCGAAAATCATTGACTGTACCGTCGGTCGCTTGATCTTTAACGAAAATATTCCGCAGAATTTGGGATATGTAGATCGTACCAATTCGGAAAAGCAGTTTGATCTAGAAGTAGCGTTCTTGGTTGGCAAAAAACAATTGGGACAGATTATTGACCGTTGTATCAAAATTCACGGTACTACCACTACTTCGGAAGTATTAGATAAGATTAAAGCAACCGGTTTTAAATATTCGACGAAAGCAGCCATTACTGTTGCCGTATGTGATGCAGAAATCCCAAAATCGAAATGGGATATCGTCAAAAATGCCGACGCACAGGTTGACGATATTACGACCCAGTATGAATATGGCTACATCTCTGCAACTGAAAAATCAAAACGCTTCATTGAAATTTGGAACAAAGCCACTAACGACGTTACCGTAGCACTGCAAACTGGTCTATATCGGTATAACCCCATTTTCATCAAGGCAGACTCTGGTGCCCGTGGTAGTATCTCGCAGATCCGTCAGCTGGCTGGTATGCGTGGTCTGATTGCAAATACTTCCGGTGCTACCATCGAAATGCCAATTCGTTCCAACTACCGTGAAGGTCTGAACATTCTGGAATACTTCATTTCTTCCCGTGGCGCTCGTAAAGGTTTGGCGGATACAGCGCTTCGTACCGCAGACTCTGGTTATCTGACACGTCGTCTTGTAGACGTTTCTCAGGATGTAATCATCCGTGAACAGGACTGCGGCGCAACCGATGGTCTGGAAATTTACGAGATCCGCAACGGAAATGAACTTATTGAAAAGCTCGCAGATCGTCTGGTTGGCCGTTACCTAGTAGAGGATCTACGAGATCCACAGACAGGTGAACTGATGATCTCGAAAAATAAAATGCTGACAGAATCTGATGCACAAAAAATTATCGACTGTGGCATGGAACGCATTAAAATTCGTTCCGTCCTCATGTGCCGCTCCAGACAGGGCGTCTGTGCTAAGTGCTACGGCATGAACCTCGCAAACGGCAATTTGGTTTCTGTAGGCGAAGCGGTTGGTATTATCGCCGCACAGTCCATTGGTGAACCGGGTACACAGTTGACCATGCGTACCTTCCATACCGGCGGTATCGCTTCCGCTGAAGATATTACACAGGGTCTGCCTCGTGTTGAAGAATTGTTCGAAAGCCGTCATCCAAAAAATGCTTCTGTACTCTCCCGCATTGACGGTGTGGTGCATATTGAGGAAATTAAAACTGCACGTACCATTATTGTCACCAACGAAGAAACCGGTGAATCAGAATCTTATCCAATTCACTACAACTTCAAGATTCGCGTACGGGAAGGGGAACACATCGCTAAGGGTACACGTATGACCGAAGGAAACGTATTCCCCGGTGATATCCTCAATATTTTAGGAGTGCAAGCGGTACAGGATTACATTATTAGCGAAGTACAGAAGGTATATCGTCTCCAAGGTGTTGACATCAATGACAAGCACATTGAAGTTATTGTCCGCCAGATGCTTCGTAAAGTCAAGGTGGATGATTCGGGCAGCAGTTATCTGTTACCGGGTGCTCTGGTGGATCGCCGTAAAATTGATGAAATTAATGACGAGCTTCAGGAACGCATCAATACGGGAGAAACAGAAGTCGCTATGGTCACCTATGAACCGGTACTGCAGGGTATCACTAAGGCTTCCTCCAGTTCTGATAGTTTCTTGTCGGCGGCATCTTTCCAGGAAACCACAAAGGCACTCACCGATGCAGCTATTCGTGGAAAGAGCGACTATCTGTATGGTCTAAAGGAAAATGTCATCATTGGTAAGCTAATCCCTGCAGGCACAGGTATGGACGTATATAATAATGTCAAGATCGTAAAAAATGATGCGTATTTAGAGCACAATGCTTCCATGCAGTCGTCCTCTATACCATCTTCACTAAACTAACTTATGCAAAAATTCTCCTTTCGGATGTGGCTAAGGGGTATGAGCGTTCTACTGATACTGCTTTGCAGTTCTATTTTGTACAGCACACGGGTATATGCCGATACCACTCCCCAAACTACCACACAAATACAAGATACAGCATCGGCAGAAGAAGAAAAAAGCAGCAGTGGTCAAATAATTGGTATTCTTTGCATTTTTACTGTCACTTGTGGTGTAACGGCATATGTGGTTATGCGCCCCAGTTTAAAGAAACTTCGGGATGTCAGAAACAATGGAACATCCAAAGACACTGAGAGTGACAACCGAAACAATTCATTATAAAATTGTTGTACTTCAAAAATAACAAAAGAAAAACACTTTTGCGTCACTATCCAGACGCAAAAGTGTTTTTTGAATTATATAACAAAAGCATGACTTATGCACATCACAGCCATGCTTTTTCTTTTAAAATTTAGGAACAAAAACTATAATAAATTGGGTAAAGAAGCCGTTATAATTGATTTCCTGTATCTTCCGGCATCTCATCATCCGGCGTCTTGTTTGCAGGATGGCCGTCATAATCCATTTTACGCACATGATATTGTACATCTTCCAGAAGCTTGCGATTTGCAGCAATGGTATCCCCTAGAAGTCCCAATGTGATCGTTTGGAATCCAATCATCAACAGCACTGCCGCCAGAATAAGCGATTGGATATGACCGCCGCCTTCACCCAAAAAGAGATATACCAAAAATCGCACACCCAAAATAACTCCCAGCAAAAACAAAATGGCGCCTATAGTACAAAAGAACTGTAACGGCCGATACATCGCAGTGGAACGAATAATCACCGATGCGGAACGTTTCATATACCGCCACATGCTGGAAAACAACCGTGAAGGTCTTGTTTCTGGATTGGTACGAATGGGGACAGAGGTCACTGCCATCTTAGTCTGTCCCGCTTGAATAATTGTCTCCAGTGTATATGTGTATTCATTGACTACATTCATCCGCATCGCGGTATCTCTGGAATATGCCCGAAATCCTGAGGGGGCATCTGGTACATCTGTTTTAGATGCCACACGTACCACCCAGCTTCCTAAATGTTGAAATTTCTTTTTTTTCCATGAAAAATGCGCTGTCTCATCGATTGGCCGCTCACCAATGACCATATCTGCCTTTTTCTCCAAAATCGGTCGCACCAGTTTTTCAATATCAGCACCGCAATACTGGTTATCGGCATCGGTATTCACAATAATATCTGCTCCCAAACGCAGACAAGCATCCAGCCCAGCCATAAAACCGCGTGCAAGCCCTTTGTTTCGGCGAAACGATACAATGTGATGAAACCCTAGTTCCTTTGCACGCTGCACCGTTCTGTCCTTGCTGCCATCATTGATGATCAGATACTCAATGGTATCAATACCTTCAATCTGCCTTGGTAAATCCCGATATGCCAGCTCCAGCGTCTCTTCTTCATTATAGCAGGGAATTTGTATAATTAACTTCATATTGTCATAGTTCCTTTCCTCTATACGGTTTCTTCTTACGCCTTTGGCGTAAATGTCAACGACTCCAACGGAAAACCCAGCTGACGTGTATCACCTGGCTGAATCTCGCCAGCATCCCACAACGCACAATGTAAAGTAATAATATTTTGTCCGTCCTGGACAATCTCCTTCGGTATATCGACTGTCAGCGCACCACCATTATTTTCTGCATTCACAATCACCGTACCTACTTCGATTTCATTACACGCCACTGTTACAGGATATTCTGTCATGCCTAGCTTTTGCAGATCCATGACACATCCCATTTGCAGCTTTAACGAATAATCTCGTTTGTCCAGTGTACACCGCACCATTGCAGAAGATGCATTGCTCCAACAAAAGGTTTGCTCCACTGAACCGAACCCCCGAAATCGAATCGCTGCATCTGTACTTGCCTGATATTCCAATTTTTCACCGGCATACTGGAACAAACAAACCTCACAATCCGTTTCCACATATGACAGCGGAAAGGGCATCCATTTGCCTCTTCCACTGACATTATCATCATTATACATATGCGCCGTATTCTCATATACCTTTTCAAACTGCTTTGTAAACTCACTCGACCATTCGCCGGAGCCTAGGTAGTATACAGTATCATATTCCTGATCCAACTGCTGTGCCAATGTTATGGTATCATCCACAGGCGGATAGACTGCCGCTCCAGTCATCGCCCGCAAAGGCAGGAACAATGTCCACATATTATCGCCATCCACAATGATACAATCATTCTCATCAATTTTTTCAGCAACTTCTTCTATTATTGAAAATTGCATGCGAGTATCATCTTTCTGAATGGACAAAAACCGATCATAGGGTGCTACCACCACAATCCCGGCAGCCATCACCGGCAACGTCACTTTTGCGCGTAAAAAATCCAGCGTTACCGCTCCAAACACTGCCGCAACAGGCAAAAACGGCACCAAATACCTTCCATAGTAATAGAAATATTGCACATCAGGCCGCAGGAACGATCCATAAAATTCTACACAGTAAAACATCATCACCAGCAGTACCAATCGATTGGTCTGTTCCAGATAGAACAATGGCCGCAGTACAGCGACGATCCAAGCAATCACCAGCAGAAATACACCCAGACAGGCAATAAAGCTCCAAAGTGTAGAACCACGTAATGTGTCCACAACATCACCCTGTGTCAGGCATCGCAGTACCATATACAATGCCAGCGGCACCAGCAGAATCTCTACCAACACAAATCCGCTGCGAGAACCCTTCACACGCTCTAAAAATTTTTCTTCGTTGAGATGAACATATTTGCGGTGTACAGTACGATGTATCACAAAACAGAACACCACACACACCACTATACCAATGGCGCAAACAAGTGGTACAAGCCACGGCAATTCTTTTTGAGATATACCAAGACCGAACAAAGGACTATAGTTATTCATCGTATAAAACGGCTGAACATGACGCATTGCAAAAAAACTCACTAGATACCCCACCAGCGTCACTGGCATCAATACCGCAAAGCACTTACGTCTTGTCACCCAATACATGCCGCCATACAGTACCACGAACATTGGAATCATCGTATAGATAGAAACATGGTAACAGCCAAATACTGCCACCGGCAAAATTGACATCCACTGCCGCTGGGGATGTTTCTGATCCGTAAGGAAATACAAAACCAACAATATTATAACACCTAGGAACATTTCCGTCAGTGCAGATTTTGCGACCCAGATGACCGCAGGCGACGCAGCTGCTGCCGCACAAGCCAGTGCACAGCTGCTCTTTCGCAGCTGAAAATTCTGACATACAAAATAGGTGAGGAAAATCATCGCCACATAGAACACCGTCTGCACATGCATCATATTGGACATACCGAACAGTGTACCCCACATAGCCAGCATGGAGGCAAACGTGGGAATTCCATGGTAAATGCCCGAAACCGGACTGACATCCAAGTCATACACTGTCTCAGGGTAGCTCGGTGACCCCATGTCATATCCGTACAGCCGATTTTGCACATAATATTCAAACAACGATTGCTGTTCGCCGGACAATTGGTGATATTCGGCGAAATCCTGCTGACGTTGTGTCAGACCATGCATCATATTAATTGCAACCGTCTGATAAACACCTTGATCCTGTCCCATACCGAAAAAACCATGCTTGATACCAACCAATGCCAAGCCGCACAATCCAATCAAAATCGGAATCCAATAGTCATGTACATTCCATGAGACTTGCATCAGTTGTTTCCATGGTATCGCTTCTCTCTTGCGGCGCCACAACACTGCTCCCACCCCAGAAAGTAGAATCAGCCCTGCTGTGGCACAAGCGCACCGAAACAAACGGAATATATCCAGCACAAAAAGTCCCATGCCTGCCAAAATCCATGCACAAAAAAAATAGACTACACCCAGTATCACAAGCTCTATTATATTTGTCTTTTTCCACCAGACGCCCACTGTCAGGGCTGCCATGACAACACAAAGCAATACGACAAAAGAAAACAAATGCATCAATGATATCCCCCTTATATCCCCTTTTCATTTCCACTGACGCTTTCAATTACCGCCTTAAATTTCTCCATAATGACATTCCAATCATAATATTTTGTAATGTATGCCCTGGCATTAGTACAAAGCTGCATATATTCCACTGGATGGTGGAACAGGTACTGTACCGCACCCTCAAATTCAAAATAATTTTGATAGTACAGACCCCCGTTGCTCTTGAGACAGTGTTCTTTCAGAACAGCACAGGCACCATTGACGATAACAGGCACCGACAGTGACATAGCTTCCAACACAGAAATGGATAAACTTTCGAATTTGGAAGGCAAAACCAGTGCCTTTGCACCTGATATCCCATGAAATTTATCTTCCTCTGGCACAAAACCTAAGGAAATAATATCCGGATGATTGGGAATCCGGCAGACTGCCTTTCCCATTAGCACCAACTTCAAATTACCGCCACACCGTTTCTTATACTCCATAAAGTACCGAAACAGCATGGGACAATCCTTTCCCTCGTCAATCCGTCCTACATAGATGAGATACGGATCATTGATCTTGTATTGCCGACGAAAACGATCTGCATCGGGAATACAGGGAATATCTACACCCGTGCCCATCACCGCACAAGGTATCGGCTCAGACTTTGGAAACTGACGACGCACCAGCTTGCGTTCCTCATCCGTCAAAAAAATAAATGCCCTAGGTTTTATAAACAATTTTTCATAGGTCAGAAAATGCAGATATGGCTCCTCATGTGCCGTGGGAATCAATATGGATTTTTCTGCCACCTCCGGCAACCCTGCTACCGTCAGATAATACAGATATGTCACAAAAATAAAGGCGGCATAATCGTCCTTATGCCGACGAATATACTGGATACATGCCGGCGAATACGGTCCCTGCTTTTCAAACCAAACACGTTCTTTTACTACACTGCGCTTTCCCTGCGCTGTTTCTTGCAGATATGCGGCATTATAAGCATTGAAATCTCGTGCACGAAGATGTTCTACTGGAAAACGCCGCACTGTGACACCATGTATGGTTTCCACATCTCTGGCATACCAGTTCTTCCAAGTGGTATAATCCACCGCCTTTGTCGTCAGTACTTCTACCTCATAAGTATTTGCCAACCGCTCTGCAATCATTCTAGTATAATATTCAGAACCGCCATTGACTTCCAAACCGTACCGCTGGTTGACCAGTGCAATTCGCTTCATACGCTCACTCCCCTGTCAGCTTTGCAAAGAAATCTTTATATTTTTCCACTATGACTGCCCAGTCAAAATTTTCCCGCACAAATCTGCCGCCATTTTCACCCATCTGCAAGGCTGCCTGCGGGTGACTGCGAATATAGTTCACACAGCCCTCAAATTCAAAATAATCCCGAAAATACAGCCCGCCGTTGGACCGCTTGGCAAAATCCCGTGTGACAGCACATTTCGAATGTACCAACACCGGGCGGCCACACAGCCAGCTTTCCATAATCACCAGTGAAAAACTCTCATTATGAGAGGGCTGACAGAGCAGCTCTGCCGCCGCCATAGCATTATATTTATCCTGCGTTGTGACAAATCCCAGATCATAGACATCTTCCTGTATCAACTCAGGGATTTCAATCTTGCCGCCGCCAATCAGTACCAACTGCAAATCATCATCGTACCGTTTTTTATATTCCGCAAAGTATTGCAGCAGTGTATGCACATTCTTTCCGGCATCCTTTCGCCCTGCGTACAACAAAAATGGTTTCTCTATACCATATGCTTCCCGAAATTCTGCCGCATCTGCCTGAATATCCGTATCCATACCGATTCCCATGCAGATCTGCTCCGTAACCGAAAAATCATACAAACGATTGGCAAGTTCCATTTCCGGCATGGCATTGTATATCATTCCCCGTGCTTTTACATACGCCTGCCGAAACAGACGCAGATAGGCATAAGCTTCATCATGAAAACAGGGAATCAAAACCGATTTTTCCGGGTGTACCTGCATCCCAAAGTAGGTAGTACCAAACATATATGGAATAAACACATACAGATCATATTCCGAAGACGCACTATTTAAATATTCGCACAATTGCGGACTATTGATCATTTCTTCTACAAAGGTCTGTTCCTCCTGTCGGGTAATCTGCACTCCCTGCATCAGTTTCCGATTGACTCTATCAAACGACGCTGCATCTCTGCGCCGCACCGGAAAACGCCTCACCACGATATCATCTACCATGGCAGTCCCTGCCGCATAATAATTTTCATTCCAATCCGCAGAGAATTCCTTTACACACGTTGTCAGAATCTCTACTTCCACGCCGGCACGCTGTAGATGCGTTGCCACTTCCCGCAGTTCCATCTCCGCACCGCCGGGTATATTCTCTCCATACCATGGAATGACAAATCCAATCTTTCCCATTTCCTACTCTCCTTACCGCAGCAAAAGCTGCTGCGGTACAACATCCTTTACAAAAACACTGCTTTGATCATACCTAACGTAACGGCATATCTCACCTGTGTTTCCTTGTCCAACTGCACTAAAACCGTCTAACGGCTTTACATGCCATACACTTACATCTCTTTTATCAACATATTACACATAGAACCCTTTGAAATAATCCCGTATACCTGCATCATCCCACCAAAAATCGGACGGTATTTGTGGTGCACAATTTTAACGCAGTATAGCCTTTGTGTTTCGCAGTCCTGTTAAATAACATCCATTGTTGGTTTGCAGTGGTACGGTTACTTTCTTTTTCCATGCAATGCCTTTTTCTTTGTCTTCGGCGGTACTTTATCCAGGAAATCCAGAAGTTGTTCTTCAAAGAGTTTACGGATTTCCCCATACGCAAACGCCTGTTGTCGTCTGCGCTGTCCTGCAACGATCTCCCTTCGCATATCCGGATCCCGCAGTATCTTATCTACAATTAGTGCCGCTTCCATCGGGTCATTATTGGACAGCAAGATGCCGCTGCCGCCCAGCGTATCTCCGATTGCAGACGAATCATATGCAACAATGGGAATGCCAAAGTACATTGCCTCCACCAACGGTACACAAAATCCTTCATGATCGCTCATACACAAAAACAAATCTGCCAAATGATAATATGCCAATATCTGCGAAAACGGTATATGTCCCGTAAATACCACATGATCCAGTTCCAGTGCACCCACATACCGCCTTAGACGATGATAATACTTTTCCATGCCCGTATAGGATCCCACTAGAAACAGCCGGGATTTCGGATTACAATACTTTTGATAACAATAAAATGCACGAATGACATCTTCCTGTTTTTTATTGGGAGCGATGCGGCCCACAAACACCAAATTAGTATAGCCATCATCTTGGTAGTGTTCCATCACTTCCCTATCCGGTTCTTTGGCATAGTCCGAAAAAGGAATCAATATCGGACGGATATACATTGGACACTGATAATTTAGTTCCCGCAGCACCTGCGCATTATACGACGAAACTGCCATACATGCATCCACTTTATCTGCCAAATGACACAGACCGCGCATGCCATACTCTGAAATTTCTGCCAGCCTGTCATTATATCCTTTGAAATAACGGGGCGGAGTGATATTATGAAAAATCATCAATTTCCGACAAGCGTATTGTTCCAGCTGAAAACTGATATCCGAACCGGTAGACTTATGGTAGATCAGCACATCTTCTCCGGAAAGACGAGGTAACTTTTCCAGCGGCTGAGCAGTCCCCTCCGGCAAACGCCTATCAATCGTCTCTGCATATATCCCGGTCTGAAATCCCATATCCCGTAACACTTTAGAAAGTGCCTGTACATCATTGCCAATGGCATCCCCCATGCCCATTGTCGGCAGTATCTGCAATACCTTCATTCCGTATCCTCCCCGGATTGCTTTGCCTGCAGATGGACAATCTGTGCCTGCATCTGTTCCATGGTAATCTTTGTGTTTTTCTGCTGCAATTCCAATGCCTCAATTCGTTCCAGCAATACCTTTGTACTGTGCATTCTGGATTCTTGGATATACAGTTCAATCTGTGACTGCGCCTGAGCGATGTTGGCATTTAAGCTGCTTTGCTCCGCAGCATACGGCTCTACATAAAAACTAACGAGCTTGCGAATTACCTTTTTGAAAAAAACTGCCAAAGGATTACCGGAAAGCGGGCGATATGGGTCTATCCGGTGATTCACGTTGACATACTGCACATTTTGATGCAGCATGTCCGCGTCAAACCGTTCGGTGTATACACTGCTGTCTGCATCATTTGGCACATCTGCAAAAGACAGCATCTCACTGCTATAACCCTTTTCTTTGATTTCCGCACGGATCTGCTCCATAATATCCGATACATTGATCGACGAATTTGATTGGTTTTCCATAGTATAACTACCCTTTCTTCTCTCATTCTATTTCTCTTTTGAACACGCCAACTCACGCCTAAAGCCACCATAATATCAACCAAAGCATTGGGTGTTTTTTAACAGCATCTTTTCTTACATCAAGTATCTCAAGTCTTTATGGCAATCGCAGCATAATCTTGACTTCCATACAGCATCTGCGCCACCTGCTGCATTGCCGTATTGAATTCTTCAATATTTTCGCCTGCACACCGCAGCACTGGTATGTGCCGATCCGGCTTACTGCTCTCGGTATACAGGATCTCTATATTCTGAAATCCTGCCTTTTCCAAATAGTATTGCATCGTCAGCGGATGCACTGGCTTGATGTGGGATGGGTCAATATAAAACGCATTAGTATAGATAGAAAGCGAAGTAGGATTCGGTGTCTCTATCACCATACAACCACCTTGGGACAGCTTTTCATAGGCAATTTCGCAAAGTCTCACAATTTGTTCTGTTTGCAGGTGTTCTACCACCTGTCCCACAAATATCCCGTCTACCTGCTCCTGCTGTGCCAAATAAGCAATGCCGTCTCCGCACACAGCCTCCAGACCCTGCGCTATACAATATTCCACATAAGGTGCATACAAATCCACGCCCTTTGCTTGAATCCCATAATCATGCATCAGTGACAAGAATTCTCCTCTGCCGCATCCCAGATCCAACACATGCTGTTTTCCTGAAAAATAAGGCAAGTATTGTTCCTGCATCTTCTTAATATGTGCCACGCTGCCCCGAAAATGATTTTCAAAATCAAAATATTCGATTGCCTGATACGTCTCTTCCGGCATCTTTTTTGCCAATACCGTCTGGTTCTCTACTGTTTTTTCTAGTTTCACCGGCTGCCGGCCACCTTGTCCTCGCTGTACCTCACGCATCTGCACCTTCAGCAGATCCAGTTCACTGCGGTTGGTATCCAACGTATCATTATTATGCCGCAGATTGACACACGCACTCTCAAAATCGTTTCGCAACTGTTCCAATATGCGCCGCTCTTCGGCAAGCTGCTGTTCCAATATACGTTTCTCTTCGGCAAACTTGTGTTCCCGATTTTCCGCATCTTCCTGCGCCGCTTCCAGCGCCTTATAAATACCGCCGAACAGCTTTTTTTTCCATGTTGCTTTCCAGCCTTTTTGCGCCTGTATTTGTGCTATGTTCTCCTTTAGTTTGCTCACGTTTTGTTTCCTCTCAATGCGAAATCGACCAACGGTGAGGGATCCGCATCACTCCCACATCACCTATAGCAGCCGTCATTTGTATTACGGCTGCCTCCTTCAAATAATCCACGGGGATTCCGTCTCCGGATTCAATCGCCAAATCTATGGTATATGTCCCCGGCAGCAGATACAGCGGTGACAATGTCAATTCTACTATGCCGTCTGTTACCAGCTGAGAAACATCAATCTGATCAATACGTGTATTGGTACCATAACACTGCAATCCATCCTGCCGAAATATCCCAACACCAAACACCGGCTCAGTTACAGGCTGTTTCACTTGATATTCCAACTGTATGTGCATCTCGTCCCCTGTTCGGAACACACTCTGTTCAACACCATCCGCATCTGTCAGCCGGATCTTTCGTATTCTTGCTTTTCCATCTCCCCAGCGTTTTTTATTCTGCGGTTCCTCTTCATCTTCCTCTTTTGATGTTTCTTTCGACTGTTTTTGCAGGCGCTCTTTTCGTGCCGTTTCCTGCATCTGTTCCCCCATAAACTCCATATATTCCAGATCCACTTCACGAGCAGGACCTTCTGCACGTATCTTTCCATCGTGTATCCAGATCGAACGTTCACAAATTTGCTCAATTTGTCCCAATGCATGAGATACAATCACAATGGTTGTTCCTTTTGCCTTAATTTCCTTCAACTTCCGAAAACACTTTGCCTGAAAGTTCGCGTCTCCTACGCTCAAAATCTCGTCAATCAACAATACATCAGCGTCCACATTGATGGCTACGGAAAATGCCAGACGCATATACATACCGGAGGAATAAGTTCGCACAGGATTGTCAATAAATTCCTCCAGCTCTGAAAATGCAATAATTTTCTCCAGCCGCTCGTCAATTTCCTTTTTTGTAAGCCCAAATATGGATGCATTGGTATAGATATTTTCTCTACCGCTCATATCTGGGTGAAAGCCCGCACCCAATTCGATCAAACTTGAAACTCTTCCTTTGATCATGATGGATCCACTATCGGGGTAGAGAATTCGGGTCAATAACTTTAATGTTGTACTCTTTCCACAGCCGTTGTGCCCGATCAGTCCTACCGCCTCACCTCGTTTTACAGTAAACGAAATGCCATCCAGCACCTGTCGGTTTTCGTGACGGCTGCGGCTGCGGAACAGCAACCTTTCTTTAAAACTCTGTCCTTTATCCAAATAAACCTTAAAATTCTTTCTTACCTGGTCTACGACAATGACATCTTCCTGTTTGATTTCTGCCGCCATTTACAATTCCTCCGCAAAGCCCTTCTTCAGTTTTCCAAACACCAGCATTCCCACAACTAAAAATATCGCTCCTAAAACTACTGCCTCCAGCAGACTGGACAAATCCGGTACTCTGGAATAATACAGTACATCCCGATAGCAGCTGATAACCGATGACATGGGATTAATGTGATACACAAAGTGAAACCGTTCAGGAATCATTTCCATAGAATAGAAAATTGGCGTCATATACATCCACACCATTGTAAAAATACCTAGGATATGTTCCAAATCCCGGAAATACACTGTAACTGCCGATGCCAGCATCGCCACGCCCAGTGCCAAAAAATACTCAACAATCATAATCACCGGCAAACAGCACAGCGCCAACGGATTAAGAGGAATTTTGGCGAAGAACATGACAGGGAATATAATCAAAAAACACAGCATCATATTCACAAAACAACTGGTTACATAGGAAATGGGGATTACTTCACGCGGGAAATAGATCTTCTTTACCAAATCCTTCTGTGCCACAATGGAACTAGATCCGCCCGTAATGGACGAAGAAAAGAAAATCCAAGGAATCAATGCTACAAACAAATACAAATAATAACGATCAATACCGGCTTTCATAATATACGTAAACACAAACGTATACACCACTAGCTGCATTAATGGGTTGATAAATGTCCACAAAAAGCCCAGTACAGATCCTTTGTACCTGCCTCGCAAATCTTTTTTCACCAGACTGAAGATCATCTGACGATACTGATATATCTCTTTTAATACTTTCATAAAAATACTTCCTGCCTATGTTATCATCATTTACACGGGTATATGTTATTATAACCCATTTCCGCTATAAAGTCAATCATTTGCCGTTTTTCTCCTCTTCTTTGCGCCCAAATTCTTTTCCGACCCATGATTTTTCATTCTCACTGTATATTCCATATGCATAACAAAAAGCCGGAACCCGCAAACACACTGCAAGCCCGGCCTTCTCTCTTTTTTGAACGATTATTCCTTGTTTTCTTCGATGTAATCTACAATGTCGCCGATCGTCTTAATGTTTTCCAGATCTTCATCTGCAACCTTTACACCAAATTCTTCTTCCACGTTCATTACCAGATCTACCAAATCCAAGGAATCTGCTCCCAGATCACCCTGCATGGTTGCTTCCATGGTAACTTCATCTTCATCAACACCCAACTGATCTACTACCAGTTCCTTCAATTTCTCAAAAATTTCTTCCTTTGCCATATGTTTGTTCCTCCCATAATATAAATGATGCACCCACTGAGGGACGCTGATTCGGACATAAAGCCCTTCCAGAATTTGGCGTCTTTTAATTTTCTTCAAACACGCCGATTTTCCTAAACTTAGTATACCGTTCTTTTTGTAAAACGTCAATATTTTTTTGTAATTTTTCTGCTATCGTTTTTACCAAATATTCCTTAATATTTCCAGAAATTTTGTCTATATCGTTTTGTGCCCCGCCTTCTGGCTCTGAAATGATCGCTTCTGCCACGCCAAATTCCACCATATCTTCTGCGGTAATCCGCATAACTTCGCAGGCATCCTGTTCTCTGGACGCATCTTTCCACAGTATTGATGCCGCACCCCGGGGAGAAATCACGGAGTACAGTGCATTTTCCAACATTGCCAGTGCATCGCACACACCCAAAGCCAATGCGCCGCCACTGCCGGCCTCTCCGAGCACTACAGAAACCACTGGTGTTTTCAACATCATAAATTCTGCAATATTTCTGGCAATTGCTTCGCCCTGTCCTCTTTCTTCTGCTTCTACGCCGCAGAATGCACCGGGCGTATCAATCAGACATATCACCGGACGGTGAAACTTTTCTGCTTGGTGCGCAAGGCGCAGTGCCTTACGATACCCTTCTGGATGTGGCATCGCAAAATTAGATGCCTTATTTTCTTTCAGATTCCGTCCCTTTACCTGTGCAAGAACCGTTACTGGCAAACCGTTCAGGCGACCAATACCGCCAATGATAGCGCCATCATCTCCAAATCCTCTATCGCCGTGCATTTCATAGAAGTCTGTGAAAATTCGAGGAATATAATCCCGCACAGTCGGCCGGTTTTTATCCCGGATTAACAGCTGCCGTTCCCATGCAGTCAGCCGCTTTTTTTCCTCCTGCTGCATTTGTTCCATTTCACACACCTCCCTGTTCTTTTTTTTCATATCCATGCAATTTGAGCAAGTGTGACAATACGCTGCGCATTTTCCGTCGTTCCACGATCATATCAACAAAACCCTTTTCCTGCAAGAATTCTGCCAACTGAAAATTGTCGGGCAAACGCTGCCGAATGGTGCCCTCGATAACTCGCCTTCCGGCAAAACCAATCAGCACCTTCGGTTCTGCCAAAATAATATCTCCCAGAGAAGCGAACGATGCCGTTACACCACCTGTTGTTGGATCTGTCATCACCGTCAAATAAAGCAGTCCTGCCTCGCTGTGTCTTGCCACAGCACCAGATGTTTTCGCCATCTGCATGAGAGAAAGAATCCCTTCCTGCATTCTTGCGCCGCCTGAGGCTGTAAACGCCACCACCGGCAATCCCTTTTCTGTGGCCGTTTCAAAGGCACGTGTAATCTTTTCACCCACAACGCTGCCCATAGAAGCCATCATAAAATGAGAATCCATGATGATTATCACAGTATGGGAACCTTTTATGGTGCATTCCCCTGTAATGACAGCATCTTTCAGTCCAGTCATCATCTGCAGTGATTCCACTTTTTTGGCATATCCCGGAAACTGCAGCGGATCGTCGCTGTGCATACCCGCATCATATTCGACAAAGGAACCGTTGTCTACGGTCAACCGCAGCCGTTCTGACGCCGTCAGCCGTGCGTGATAGTTACAGTGCGGGCATACCTTATTTAGTTCCTGAAAGCGGCTCTCCGGCACCTGCTGCTGACAGCGGGGACATTTGATGGTCGGCTCATGTTCTTCCACCGCATCATCATTGAACCGTTTCGTGACATTTTTGAACAACTCTTCTAACGCCATGATCGCTTTCTCACCTAACTTTCTGCGTTTTTATTATTTATGGCAATACCGCACAATTCCCGCATTCGAATTGTGCGGTATTGCCTTATATTTACTATTTTTGTTCCTGCAAAAATTTCTCCAGGAATGTATTATCATATGTACCAGCTTCAAACGCCTTATTTTTAATCAGGCGCAGTTGAAAATCAATATTTGAATCAATTCCATCTACAATAAACTCTGCCAGCGCCCATCGCATTTTCATAATTTCTTCTTTTCTTGTTGGGGCATGGACGATCAGCTTTGCGATCATGGAGTCATAATACGGCGGAATGGTATACCCCTGATATACTGCGCTGTCAATACGTACGCCCGGTCCTCCGGGAATATGCAGCGAGCGTATAGTTCCTGGTGATGGACGAAATCCCTTATCTGGATTTTCCGCATTGATACGGCATTCGATGGCGTGTCCCTTTACTTGAATGTCTTCTTGCTTAAAGGGTAACGGCTGTCCCTGTGCCACCAGAAGCTGCGTCTGCACCAAATCCACACCCGTTACCCACTCTGTTACCGGGTGCTCCACTTGAATCCGGGTATTCATCTCCATAAAGTAAAAATTCCGCTCATCATCCACCAGAAATTCAATCGTACCGGCATTATAATAGCCGCACGCCTTTGCCGCACGCACTGCCGCTTCCTGCATCTTTTGCCGCAGCTCCGGCGTCATCAGCGGACTGGGGCTCTCCTCCAGCACCTTCTGATTTCGACGCTGCATGCTGCAATCCCGCTCACCTAGTGCCACGGTATTGCCCTGCTGATCTGCCATAATTTGAATTTCCACATGATGAGGCCCTACAATTAGTTTTTCGAGATACACATCGTCATTGCCAAAAAATTTCTTTGCTTCTTCCTTTGCCACCAACATCTGCTCTTCCAGCTGCTCTTCAGAATCCACCCGGCGGATACCACGTCCGCCGCCGCCAGCTGAAGCCTTAACCAATACCGGATAACCTATCTCACCTGCAATTCTCTTTGCCTCTTCGACAGAAGAAACCGCGCCATCAGAGCCGGGTACAACTGGTACTCCAGCCAATTTCATGGTTTCCTTTGCCCGCGCCTTATCTCCCAGCATTGAGATGGATGACGGTGATGGTCCGATAAAAGTAATATTGTTGTCAGCGCAAAGCTGTGCAAACTCCGCACTCTCCGACAAAAAGCCAAATCCCGGATGAAGTGCTGTTGCACCTGTATTCTTGCAGGCAGAGATGAGTGCACGCATATTCAAATAGCTGTCCTGCACTGTTGGCGGTCCAATACACACTGATTCATCCGCAATCTCCGCATGGAGTGCCGTTTTATCTGCCGTAGAATACACCGTCACGCACTGCAATCCTGCCTCACGGCAGGCACGAATGATTCGTACTGCGATCTCGCCACGATTTGCAATCAATACTTTCTTAAACATGCCAACGCCGCCTTACTGTTCTACTGCAAATTTGATCTCACAGGTAACGGCTCTCTGTCCGTCCACCGATGCGACCGCCTTACCAACTCCCATGGGGCCACGCTGTGCAATGATCTCCACGCTCAGATCCAATACATCACCCGGCACGACCTGTCTGCGGAATTTTGCCTTGTCGATACCGGCAAACAGCGCAATTTTACCCTTAAATTCCGGTTGGGACAGAATGCACACCGCGCCTGCCTGTGCCAGCATTTCTACCATTAAAACCCCCGGCGTCACCGGCTTTTGGGGAAAATGGCCCTTGAACCAAAAGTCATTATCGCGGATATACTTTCTTGCCACAACTTTTTTGCCGACTTCCATTTCAAGCACCTCGTCAATCAGCAAAAACGGGTCACGATGGGGAATAATTTGTTTGATCTGTTCCTGATTCAACAATACCTCTGCCATGTCTCCACTCCTTTATGATAAAACGATGAGCGGCTGATCATACTCCACTGCATCGCCGTTATTGACTAATATCTCTTTCACTACACCATCCACATCGCTGGTTACTTCGTTCATCAGCTTCATGGATTCAATGATTAACACTACATCCCCCTTTTTCACCGTATCACCAACCTGTACAAATGGCGGCTGATCCGGTGCCGGTGCGGCATAAAATGTCCCCACCAGAGGCGCCTTAATTACCTTACCGGAAATCGGTTTTTCTTCCTGAGCCGGAGACTCTGCTGTCGTCTGTGCCGATGCTGCCGGCATCATGGGCATTGTACCCACCAACGGAGGCGGACATTTTTTCCCCTTTACTGTGATGGACATCTCGCCCTCTTTGACAGTGATTTCTTCTAGGTCGTTATCTGCCACCAGCTTTGCCAGCTTTTCTACAGATTCCATATCCTTGCTAAAAATCTGACTGAAAATATAGTTGTTCTTCTGTTCGCTCATCCTTGTTTCTCCTTAGTCTTCGCACTTTTTTAGGCAAAGTGTCGCATTGTGTCCACCAAATCCCAATGAATTGGTCAGCACGGCATTTACGGGCATTTCTACCGGTCCGTCTACGCAGTAGTCCAGATCGCATTCCGGATCCGGTGTGGTATAGCCCAGTGTCTGGTGAATGAAACTGTCATAGATGGACATTGCCGAAACAATTGCCTCTACAGCGCCCGTACCGCCCAGCATATGACCAGTCATAGACTTAGTAGAATTAATCTTCACCTTATGTGCTTGTTCTTCACCCAGAGCAATCTTAATGGCAGTCGTTTCATACTTGTCATTCAAACCAGTCGATGTACCGTGTGCGTTGATATAAGTGATATCTTCCGGCTTCAGTCCTGCCTCCGTATATGCATTTACCATTGCACGTGCAGATGCCTGACATTCGGGCGACGGTGCGGTCATATGGTAAGCGTCACAAGTTGCACCATATCCCGCCAATTCCGCATATATTTTCGCACCTCTTGCCTTTGCATGTTCATATTCTTCCAGCAGCAGTACGCCGCAGCCTTCTCCCAACACAAAACCGCTTCGATTTAAGTCAAAGGGCGTGGAAGCCTTTGCGGGATCTGATGCCTTTGTCAATGCCTTCATTGTCTTAAATCCGCCCAATGTAAATTCCGTAATAGTGGATTCAGTACCGCCGCACAGACATGCGTCCAGATAACCGTCTTTGATTTTGCGGAATGCCTCTCCGATGGCATGAGTCGAAGACGCACAAGCAGTTACCGTACAGAAATTATCCCCTCTGAACCCGGTACGCATTGCTACTTCGCCAGCAGCCATGTTGGAAATCATCATAGGAACGAAAAATGGAGAGATCCGGTTAGGACCTTTTTCCAAATACTTTTTGTGTTCCTGCTGGGTCAGTTCCAAGCCCCCGATACCACAGCCAATAATTGCTCCTACACGATAAGGATCCAGATCTTTCAGATCACTGCCGCAGTCCTGCATTGCCTGCATCGCAGACGCTACCGCAAACTGGGTGAATCGTTCCATATGACGCAGCTGTTTCCGGTCAAAATAATCTGTGGGTTCAAAATCACGCACAATTCCTGCCACACTCACTTCCACTTCGGTGGTATCAAATGCGTCAATCTTTGAAATGCCTAAGGTGCCTTTTTTCACATTCTCCCAGAATTTTCCCAGATTGCTGCCCAAGGGATTCACTGTTCCCATTCCGGTAATTACTACTCTTTTCATATCATTCTCTGCCGCGGTCCTGCGACATGCTCCTTTCCCAGATATTCCAATCTTCCGATTACATCTATTTGTCCGTATTCCAGCATCTGCTTACATCATCAGACCGCCGGAGATTTCGATGGTCTGACCAGTCACATAACTTGCATCATCTGAGCACAGGAAAGACACTACACTTGCAACTTCTTTGGGATCGCCGTAGCGTTTCATTGCCACCAATTCCAACATCTTGTTGCGCTGCTCTTCGGTCAATGCATCTGTCATTGGCGTCTGAATAAAGCCAGGTGCTACCGCATTGACTGTTACCCCTCTTGCACCCAATTCTTTGGCAATGGTCTTGGTCATACCGATAACAGCCGCTTTAGATGCGGAATAATTAATCTGTCCCGGATTGCCATACAGACCTGCCACAGAGGCAAGACTGACAATCCTGCCGTGGCGTTGACGCATCATAATCGTTCCCACCAATTTCATCATATTGAACACACTCTTCTGGTTGACCGCAATGACAGCGTCATACTGTTCTTCCGTCATGCGTACCATCAAACCGTCTTTCGTAATGCCTGCGTTATTAACCAATGCATCAATTGTACCAAACCGTTCCTTAACTGCTTTTGTCATCGCTTCACACTGGGCATAGTCTGCCACGTTTGCTGCAAACAATTCTGCCTCTACACCCAATGCACGGCACTGCTGTGCCACTTTTTCTGCATTTTCCCGATCTGTATCACTGGGAAAATGATTGATTGCAATATGATATCCATCCTGTGCCAAACGCACTGCGATACACGCTCCGATTCCCTGAGATGCTCCTGTAATCAATGCTGTTGCCATTTATGATGAACCTTCCTTTCCGTCTGTTGTCTGTCTTTTACTTATGCTTTTCCCAGCAGCTGGTACGCCTGCTGCCACATTTCTTCAATTACCTCCCGACAAGGTTTGACATCGTGTACCATTCCGGCGATCAACCCGCACAGGAACGAGCCTTCTTCCACGTTGCCGTCCACTACTGCCTTGCGCAGAGATCCAACCGTCATTGCCTCAAAATCCTCCGGCGGACAGGCTGCCTTTTCCATTGCCTGCAGCTTCTTTGTATATTTGGTTTTGATGCCGCGGCACGGGCTGCCGGAATAAAATCCAGTGATCTGGTTGTCCGTATCCTTTGCCTTCAGCACCAGTTCCTTATATTTGGGATGAATCTGACACTCTTCTGTTGCCAGGAAACGAGTCCCTAGCTGTACACCTTCTGCACCCAGCATAAATGCTGCTGCAATACCTCTGCCGTCTGCGATTCCACCTGCTGCAATGACCGGAATATCAACAGCATCCACGACCTGCGGTACCAGGCACATGGTGGTATTCATGCCAATATGACCACCAGACTCTGTTCCTTCTGCCACAAGCGCATCTGCCCCAGAACGCTCCATGCGCTTCGCCAACGCCACACTAGGCACCACCGGTATCACCTTAATACCAGCATTTTTCCATGCCTCCATGTATTTGCCTGGATTGCCGGCACCAGTAGTGACAATCGGTACATGCTCATCAATGACCAGCTGCGCCAGATCATCGGCGTTCGGGCTCATCAACATGATATTGACACCGAACGGATTTTTTGTTTTCTCTTTACATATCCGGATCTGCTCCCGCAGATAGTCGATCGGTGCACTGCCGCCTGCAATCAAGCCCACTGCGCCTGCATTCGAAACTGCGGACGCCAGCGTGCTCTCTGCAATCCACGCCATACCGCCTTGAATCATCGGGTACTTACTACCCAATAACTTGGTAATTCTTGTTTCCATCATTTTTTCCTTTCGTTTGAAAAGCCCAGAGACTGCCGTCATTTTCCCACACAATTTCTGCCTCCGGACAACTTTTTTCTGTTTTTCTGCTCCTGCATCAATATTCCATGATTAACGCCGCATAAGTCAGCCCGGCACCAAATCCTACTAGGCAAACTTTTTCACCACGCTGTATCTTGCCCTCCCGTACCGCTTCATCGAACGCAATGGGTATGGAAGCACTGGAAGTATTGCCGTGATACGCAATATTAACGATCACTTTTTCCATGGGCTGTTTGATGTGTTTCATAGCGGTTTCGATAATGCGCATATTTGCCTGATGCGGGACAAATTTATCAATTTCATCCAATTGCATCCCAATCTTTTGTGCCGCCATTGCAGCAGCCTTTGGCATAGCTTGTGTGGCAAACTTGTACACCTCACGACCTTCCTGCAACATCGTGTGCTCCCAACCCTTCGGCCCAGCGCCCATGTGATCATCATACCGTGCCGCACGTTCCGGTTTCACAAAGGGGGACACCGGCAGTGCACTGTGGGCATACAAATACTTTGCTCCTGTACCATCTGCTCCCAGATAACTGGAATACAGCGCCTTTTCTGCATATGCAATGACTACTGCTGCTGCACCGTCTCCAAACAATATACAAGAGGAACGATCGCTATAATTTGTGATTTTGGATAAGCTCTCATTTGCCACAATCAGCGCATATTTCATGCTGCTGTCCGTCTGCAAAAAGCGATGTGCCGTATCTACAGCATAAACAAATCCAGAACATGCCGCATTCAAGTCGAAACATGCTGCATCAACCGCTCCTACCTCTCTCTGAATGATGCAGGACATCGATGGCGTGCAGTATTCCGGCGTGATGGTAGTATCAATCACCAAACCGATCTCAGCAGGGTCTATTCCTGCATCTGCAATCGCTTTTTTTGCCGCTTCAGCACCCATATACCACGTAGGTTCTCCGTCCGAAATGTGACGTGTGCCGATGCCCGTACGGGTGCGAATCCACTCGTCGTTTGTCTCTACGAGCTTTGCCATGTCATCGTTGGTCACCTGATACGCCGGTGTATAACTGCCTGTTCCCAAAACACGAATACCCATGTAAAAAATTCCTCCGTTCCTCTTGTCTCTTTCATGATTTTGTGTTATGATAGGTAGAGAACGTAACGAAACCTTCGTTTCTATGCGTTCTGCAAGGAAATCGCTCCCCTGCAATCATAGGATACACTTTCTATTATAGAATATTTTTGCACATTTTGCAATGTTTCCCTATGGTTTTTCAATCGCAGGCGAACGAAATACTATTTTTTGCACAAATACCCACTGTTTATTCTGTGCATTTTGTGCAACTTATAAGAAAGGAATGGTTCGATTTATGGCAACAATTGCACTTTTTTCTGGACAGGGTTCTCAATACGAAAAAATGGGGCTTGACTTGATTCAGAAAGACGCTTCTCTGGAGGAAATTTATGAGATCGCTTCTGAAATATTAGGCTTTGATCTTTATGCCATCATTGCCGACAGTGATGCCCAGACGCTGGCACACACCATTTATGCGCAGCCCGCTATCATGGCAACTTCTCTGGTCTGCTTAGAAGCTGCCAAAAAACGTGGATTTACATATGACGCTGTTGCCGGACACTCTTTAGGCGAATATGCGGCTATGGTCGCTTGCGGCATGCTTTCTCTAGAGGACGGATTCCGGGTAATCAAAGCCCGCTCCATTGCCATGGACGAAGCTGCCAAAAATGCTAACGGTGCTATGACTGCAATTCTCAAACTTGCACCTGCTGAAGTAGAACGCATCTGCAGCGAAATCGACGGCTATGTCATTCCGGCAAACTACAACTCTGCTGTACAAACCGTTATCGCCGGTGAAAAAGAAGCAGTTGAGCGCGCTGCCGCTGCTTGCACAGCCCTAAAAGCACGTGCCGTTCCACTGGCTGTGGCAAGTGCATTTCATACAAAGCTTATGCAGCCGGCTGCGGATGCTTTCTATAAGGCAATCCGTAATGTTACATTCCAAGAACCCAATGTGCCGTTCTATTCTAATATATTGGGTGATATCCGCACCGATTTTACGGATATGCCGAAAGTACTGGCACAACACATCGTTTCTCCCGTTCGCTTTACGGACGAACTGGCAGCAATGCAGGCAAACGGCATTGATACCTTTGTAGAATTTGGGCCGAAGAACGTACTAACCGGTTTGGTGAAAAAAACGCTCAAGGGCGTTACTGCAAAAAACTGCGAAAATTGTGAAACATTGGAAGGAGTTTTTGCATAATGGAACAATACACCCTGATCGGGCATCCCCTCGGGCATTCCATGTCCCCCTTTATCCACGAACGCCTTTTTGCGATGTCCGGTAAAAAAGCGGACTATACCCTAACGGACATCGCACCGGAACACCTCATCGGTAAAGAACCGTTTCTCCGTGGATTTAACGGATTTAATATCACAATTCCCCATAAAATGGCGATCATTCCTATGATAGACAGTATGGACGAAAGTGCCAAACGCTACAACTCTGTCAACTGTGTCAACAATAAAGATGGAAAACTGATCGGCTACAACACCGACTGTGACGGTTTTACCATGTCTGTCAAGGACTATCCCATGGACGGCAAAGTATTGCTTATTGGCTGCGGCGGTGTAGGCAGAATGATCGCCACCGAAGCACTGCGCAGCGGTGCAGACCTCACTATCGGCATCATTCCACAGGACAAGGCTCTGGTCGAGACTTTTCTCAACGAAATCCAATCTGCTATGCCGGATGCTAAAGTACGCTATGCCATCACAGCAGATATTCATGATGCATTTGACGTAATTATCAACGCATCCCCTGTAGGTATGTATCCAAAAACAGACGCCTGCCCAGTACCAGACGAGCTAATCGACAAAGCATCCTATTTTTTTGATGTGATTTATAATCCCACAAAAACGCTCTTTTTACGCAAGGCACTGGCTCAGGGAAAAACAGCAAAAGGCGGCGCCGCAATGCTGGTACTTCAAGCAGTCCGAGCACACGAGATCTGGTACAACGGCAGTTTTACTCACGAGCAGATTGACTCCATCATCACAGAAATGGAAAAGCAAATTGATGACCAGAACGGTTCCAAGTAAAGGAGATACTGCAATATGACCATATTTTTATGTGGATTTATGGGCTGCGGAAAAACCACCGTAGGCAGCATTCTGGCACAAAAACTGGGTTTGCCTCTTATCGACACCGATGCCTATATTGTACAAAATGAGGGCATGTCAATTCCGGAGATCTTTGAGAAAAAAGGCGAACCATATTTTCGAAAAAAAGAAGCACAAGCGATTCGAACACTCTGTGAAAAAAATGCAGTTATTTCCTGCGGCGGAGGTGCCATGCTCAATGCTGACAGTGCCGCCTATGCCCGCAGAAATGGTAAAGTGGTATTCCTAAACGAATCTTTCCGCACATGCTACCAACGCATTAAAGGCGACACCAACCGTCCCATTGTTCAGCGCAGTGCAAAAACAGAACTGGAAGACCTATTTAACCGGCGTTCGGTAATCTACCGCATGCACGCTTCACACACCGTTCCCGGCGGTGCATCGCCTCAGCAGATGGCAGAAAGGATTATAAGGGAACTGGAATTAAAACCGCAGCAATAGTCCTACGGTAACCAAAATCATATTAAAAAACACATTGCAATATTGGTGTAAGAAAAGGCAACACTATACAAAGATTGAATGTCAGAAACAAAGTTTGATTTTTCGTTAGATTAAACAAAAATGACGTAGACAGCATCGTTTATGTCAAGGAATATTGAAACAATATGACAAAAAGAACAAGTTTATGGCGTACCACGCCTTCAGGCGGTTTTTATACGGTGTTGCCTTAATTCGAATATGCTGATTATTTTAAGTAATAAAATTGGAACAACATAAAAGGATGTGCGTAAGATGAAGAAACACACCCCATTAACACCAAAATTTCCCCATATGCTGCACGGCGGAGACTACAATCCCGAACAGTGGCTGAACTGCCCGGAAATCCTAGAAGAAGACATACATCTGTTTCAGCAGGCAAACATCAACTGCGTGACTCTTGGGGTCTTTTCATGGGCAAATCTGGAACCCAAAAAAGATCACTATACCATGGAATGGCTGGACAGCATCATTGACAAGCTATATGCAAATGGCATATATACCATTCTGGCAACACCTTCTGGTTCCAGACCACAATGGCTGGCCGCAGAATATCCGGAAGTACTGCGGGTTCGTTCGGATGGCATGCGGAATCTATATGGACAAAGGCACAATCACTGCTACACTTCACCAGCATATCGGGAACGAGTACAAAAGATTGACAAAACACTGGCCAAACGGTATGCCCGCCATCCAGGTGTGATTCTTTGGCATATTTCCAATGAATTCGGAGGAGAGTGCCATTGCCCGCTGTGCCAGGAGGCTTTTCGCCAATGGGTAAAAAATAAATATGGTACGCTTGATGCATTGAACCACGCTTGGTGGACAAATTTTTGGTCCCATACATACACTGATTGGGCACAGGTGCACAGCCCCAGCCCTATTGGGGAAGATTCTGTTCATGGACTAAGCATCGACTGGCGGCGATTTGTTACCGAGCAAACCGTTTCCTTTATGAAAATGGAAATTGATACGGTAAAAGCAGTGGATCCATCGATTCCGGTAACGACCAATATGATGAATTGGTATACATATGAATTAAATTATTACCAGTTCCGAGAAATACTTGACGTCATCAGCTGGGACAACTATCCTGAATGGCACAATCCATGGGGAAACACAGAGATAGCAAAAGAATGTTCTTTTACGCATGACATGATGCGCTCACTGAAAAAGAGACCATTTTTATTGATGGAATGCACACCCAGTGCCACCAACTGGCAGGCAGTCAGCAAACTAAAAAAACCCGGTATGCATGCACTTTCCGTGATCAATGCAGTAGCACACGGCGCAGATTCCGGACAGTATTTTCAACTGCGGCAAAGCCGGGGAAGCTGTGAAAAATTTCATTCTGCTGTCATCTCTCATACGGGAACCGCAAATACACGAACATTCCGGGAAGTAGCAAAAATCGGTGCCGATCTCGAAAAACTATCCGATTTGGTGTATGGCAGTGAATCCCCGGCACAAGTTTGCATTCTCCACGATCCAGAAAACAAATGGGCACTCGACTGCTGCAGGGGACCTCGGAACGCAGGATTGGACTATTTTGGAAACCTGCGCCGCAACTACAGCTATTTCTGGAAAAACGGCATTAATATTGACGTGATAGACAGCACCTATGATCTGGACGGCTATTCGCTTGTGATTGCTCCAATGCTGTATATGTTCCGAGAAGGCATACAGGACAAACTCCGGAAATTTGTACAAAAGGGCGGCACACTGGTAACAACCTGTTTTACCGGTGTAGTCAATGAAACGGATCTATGTTTTTTGGGAGAAGCCACACAGGAAAAACTCAGCGATGTACTGGGACTCTGGGTAGAAGAAGTGGATAGTCTATATGACTGTGAAACCAACCATATGACATGGAATGGCAAACGATATGCACTGCGGGAACTATGCGAAGTGGTGCACGAAACAACATGTGAAACGCTAGCCGTTTATGAATCGGATTTTTACAAAGGAGCACCAGCACTAACCAAAAATCATTTTGGTGATGGAATGGCATATCGAATCTGCTCTATGGCAGATGATGCATTTTTTTATGATTTTTATGACAAATTGGCAGCACAACTGGGGCTGGAACGCGCAATACAGGCACAAGTGCCGGATGGTGTTAGCATTACATGGCGCAGACAAGGCACTGCCAAACGAATCTTTGTACAGAACTTTCTGGAACAAAGTGCTTTGCTGTCACTGGATCAGCCATATCGAAATCTACTGACTGGAACCATACTGTCCGGCAATGTCACCATCGACGGCTATTCATTTCTGGTACTGACACCAGCAGAAACAGAGTCTCCATAAAAGTACAGAAAAATCACAGACCATTCTGACGAAACATACGGCGGATACCGAAAAAATAAAAGCCCATCCACTTAGGAAACGTATGCGGGTTTTCAAGCATAATGAGGTCAATAACAAGGCAAAAAGTCGCAGGCACACTGTATGTATCATAACTTTTTTCAACTCCATTTGCGGAAAAATTTGCCGAAAAGACATGTGCGTATTCTTATGTGAACGATATCTAAAGGAGGTTAAGTGTGAATATTCCTGAAATTGTATCTAAGATGACTTTGGAAGAAAAGGCAGGGTTGTGCTCGGGCGAAGATTTTTGGCACACCAAAGCAATCGAACGTCTTGGCGTACCCAAAATGATGATGAGTGATGGACCACACGGACTACGCAAGCAGGAAGAAGTGGGAGATCACCTGGGCGTAAATGACAGCATTGAAGCTGTTTGCTTCCCGGCTGGCTGTGCCACAGCATCATCGTTTGACTGTGCACTAGTGGAAAAAATGGGAAAAGCTCTGGGCAATGAATGTCAGGCGGAAGATGTCGGTATATTACTGGGGCCGGCTGTCAATATTAAGCGTTCTCCTCTTTGCGGCAGAAATTTTGAATATTATTCAGAAGACCCTTATGTGGCAGGAAAAATTGCAGCAAGTTTTATACAAGGCGTTCAAAGCCAACATGTCGGTACCAGCATCAAACATTTCTACGCCAACAATCAGGAACACCGTCGCATGAGCAGTTCCTCCAACATGTCAAAACGAACTGAAAAAGAAATCTATCTGTCGCCATTTGAGACCGCGATAACAGAAGCAAAGCCATGGACTGTCATGTGTTCCTATAACAGAATCAATGGCGTATATGCAGCAGAAAATCACGAAGCATTAACCGATATACTACGCGGAGAATGGGGATTTGACGGATTTGTTGTCAGCGACTGGGGTGCAGTCAAC